>CAYPCZ010000001.1:0-72468 GCA_964409345.1 uncultured Flavobacterium sp.
ATTTGCTTGATCAAAAAGAGATGGTTATTCCATCTCAAGTACTTGTACTAATGCTTTATACTTCCAATGTAGCATCTTGTAGAATTTAACTATACACTCGTGAGTGTTGTTCTCATTTACCTGTTCAAGATAATATTCTAATTCCTTCATATACCCCACAAAGGATTCATAGGTGTATATATTAGAAGGACAATTACCTTGCCTGAACATAGATATATTCAATATACATGAGTACAACATCATAAAATTCGGAAGTACTTTTACACCATCAATTCTCATCTGCATCGACTTCGACCTTTTCTACGTCCCAGTCTACTTTATCCATTATATAATCAAAACTCATATCTTCATCGAGATCATCATCTTCATATTTCTCACGAGCTTTTTCAAGTGCTTCTTCCTGCGAGTTTGCTTCAACTTCAACTGAACCAGAATGTACTTCAAAGACCTTTACGTAATAAAGTGGCATGATTTTTTAATCTCCTTTATTTTGAGAAAATTGTATTACTTTATTAAATACAAGGAAATCTTCTGTATTCACAATCAATTCTATAAGTAACATCACTGCACCACTGATAGAATGCTTCATTCCTTGCATCATAAAAACCTTTATGATATTTCTCAGAAGCACGATTTATAACTTCGATAATAAGATTTCCAAAACCTTGCTGTAAAGTTCTATGAGTGTAATTTAGCATTTTGTCAGTAAAAGCATCAATTGCAACTTTGTTGCCAGTATTGATAAACTTCGCAACATCATCTGCAAGTTTCTGTCCATTAGCAATATTCTCACGATCATTCTGAGTAAGATACTGTCTTGACATTGTACAATTTTCCTTCTAAGATTATTTATTAATTCTTTTATTCTTTTCAGTACCGTTCTGGTCAACTTCAACCCATTCTCCGGTATCATAATTACACAAAAGAGCATGGCTGGACTCTATACACATAAGAGTCCAGCCATTATCCTCAAGTTGGTCAATTTTCTTGTGTTGTTCTTCTGTCATCATTCTTTTTCTTCGTAATTTTTTAGCTGATAAAAACTATTAATGCCATACTGAGAAAAAGCATTCTTACCATCATTTGTGATAGCATTCCTCTTATTTAAGAGACCTTTTTCAATCAGAGAATTAACAGCAGTAAACCATTCAGGCTCAGTGATTCCTGTACCATATTTTGCTTCAACAAAGCGAAGGTTTTTAACTCCGCCATAAGAAGATTTTAATGACACAGTAGCATAAAGTACAATCAACTCATTTTTATTAAGTTTAATTTTTTCTGGAAGTGCAATTTCATTTGCATTATTTGGATGAATACTAATGGTAATTCCCAGGTCTTTTCCTCGGAAGATTGTGTTTGTAACCACCGCAATCCCAGGGCAAGGAAATTTATCATTATTAATAACTTGCTTATCAAACATTGTGCCATTTTGAGGCACTTCAATTGTCTTTCTTGTTTCCAAATTAACAAGAACATGAAGGCTACGTGAACCCTCATCCCAATAAGATTTAAGACCTACTGGAGTATCGGTAACTTTTACTTTAAATTTTCTTCCATTATATCCTGGGAAGGCAATTCTTGCAATCTCAACTACACTTGGGTCACTTGTATGAACAATCATTTTTTTATCCCTTTTTTAAGGTATTTTTATCTTGTATAATACTAAAAACAAATATAAAAATTGTTTATTCAGACTCTTTAAAAAATAAATTATAAAGTCTCTTGTGAGTTAATCTTTATATCGACGATAACTTCTGATTACTGAATCATTACCATGATAAATTGATTCAATTGTATATTCAATATTTTCTTCTTTCAAGGCATTTACAAATGTTCCTGCATCACAGTCTTCTTCAAGGTATGCAAGCCCATTGTGTCTATAACTAAAGTCTGTAATTTTATCCTGAATTCCAAGCCATTCAATTTCTGACTCAGGAACTTCTAACCAGCCATGACCAGCGTCATGATAGAATTTATACTGTCTTGCAGTTTCCATTTTTTTTCTCCTTAAATAAGGTTATATTTTACTCGTATTGAGTAGTACGAATTGTGACCACATAAACTAGGTTCTGGTGAGTAGAACCAATTTCTTTTCTTGGGATCATAAATATCCCAATTTTTCTTAATTTTATGTTGTCTAAATATCTCACCAAGTACTGACTGATAATGATAATATTCATCAGGTGAAAGTGCTTTGACTTTATGAACTGGCCTTGGTTTAATATCTATTTCAAAATAGCTCATTAATTTCCTCTTGAGTTATTCTATTCTATTCACTTTGTTAAAGCCATAACCCCTTCCCTTGCCCATCATTCTATAGTATATAATACCATAAAGGCAAAAAAGGAACTTAGATAATTTACAATTCGCTCAATGAATACCCAAGTTCCTCAAGAGTCTTCTTTAGTACATCTGGCATATCAAAAACTCCATCATATTCTACTACTTCTTTATTTTCTACTATAAGTCCAATCTCAGCATAATTATTTACATCTTTAGAGTTGGTAGCAAAAACTTCCGCAGCAATAGGTTTGTCATTATCATCTCCCCAGACTTTTACTGTGACACCTTTTTCTTGTTCGTTCTGGAGTTTTCCATTTGCATTAATTGAACAAATAGTAGCTTCCGGAAATTCCTTTTTAAGAATTAGTTTCATATTACTCTCCTCTATCTTGATCTTTATAATCTGGTACGTAATTTCTTCCAAGCCACTCACACTGTGCTTTGTCCATCTTGACTTTTAGTTTACGAATTCTTTCATCGGTTTTCTTAATTTCTGAAACATGAGTAGGACTCTTGCCAGACATAATTCGCCTTTCATGTGCTTGCATATATTTATTATATGCTAACTGTGCTTTTTTAAAGCGTTCATACTTAGCATTTTCCATAAATATTCTCCAAAATTAAGCAGATTTATTTCTGATTCGCATACATAAACCACGCATAAAATTGTTTATTCAGACTCTTTAAAAAATAAATTATAAAGTCTCTTGTGAGTTCTTTTTATATAATTCTTGCTTAGATTCCCATCTAAAAGTGGTTTATTAGTATTGTATTTTTTTAAGTTAAAAGTTATTATTTGCTTATTGATATAAATCCTATTTTCTGTTCAAGCGTGAGCCCTTCCTAATTAAACCTATACAATAAGGGGGAGGTTACTCAGGATTTGATAAGGATTTACAAGTTTAATAGGATTAAGTGTTTTCTGATAAGGATTTGTGTTGAGAAAGGTATGAAGTGTATTTATAAGGGTTGGGTCGAGTGGAGAAGGTGTTAGGTGAAATTTCTTAAAAGGTGCTTAAAAGTTGGAAATGGAGGCGAGCGAGGGGGTGGTGATGTGGAGGGAGGGTGCTTTTTACGCTCTCTTTGCCTCTGATCTCACCTATTTTTTTACTTTTTTGAAACCCTTTTTAACCAAATTTAACCAATTCCCACTCAATCAATCCTTTCTTGCAAGAAATGCACACTTACCTACTCAACACTTATAAACTCCTTTGAAATTTTCATTAAAACTGCCAAGCTACACAATTTTGAATTTCACTTAACACATACTTCAGAAATAATAAGTCTTTTCATTAACTTTTTGAAGCTTTTTTAATAAGCGCAAATCAAAATTCTGTAGCTTATCCATGAGATAGGCACTCCTTTTTGGATTTGAAATTACTTAAAAGGGGTCGTTTAGCCCCGGTAAACTGCTTAATAATGTATAAAAATACGCTTAATCGGTACCTTTTCGATGAATAAGCGCCTTTTTTGACGAAATCTCGTGAGTTTTTGGGTTTCAATTTGACCGTACTATAGATATATATAGGGTACCCTCCTTGCGCTTTCTTTCAAGGAATTTGCTAGCTTAAACATAAGAAACAATACAAATAAGCGCATTATTAATCAATAACGAGTTTCTTTTGTCTATATAAGTATTTTTCAGCATATATTTAAGACTTGTTTGAATAACTTCGGACTGACTTGTTATTACTTTAAATGATAAAGAAAATCCCCTCACGATAAGTTTCTCATGAGGGGATACTCAATCACTTTTTAATTTTAAGCATTTGCTTTAGGAGTTCCATAGTGGTATTATAATTCTTGTGAGACTCATTACGAACCTTTAGATTCTTATATAACCACTGTAGGTTCTTGTGAGATGTACCTTCTTTGCGATACTGAGGCAAATCCATATTACGAATTAACTTGTGTAGTTCTTCCATAATTCTATCAATATCACCTTTGACTCTGCTGTATTATTTTTTCAGTTACTATTTCAAGCTCTCTTGGGGTGAGGCTTTTATAGTAATTAACAATAGCATTTTGTTCACGAGATAACTTTGGATCATAGTAAGGACTGATAATTACACCACGACTTATAAGATCAGATATAATTTCCTGCTCAGTAACTACATTTCTTGTACGGAACTGTTTTACTCTTTCTGCTTCTTTCTTTCCATGTTTGTTACTTTGAACTACAAAAAAACAACTCAGTGTAGCCACTGCAATGAAGATTGCAATAATTTTGTGCCTTTTTTCCATGATAGATTCATCCTTGTTTTTTAATTGACAAATTACCTTTCAAGAATATTTAATTAGATTAAAAGTCTTGAGATGATAAAGAAATACCTTTTACAAAGAAGTATAGTTCTGACTCATACAACTCATCAATAACATCATTCAAGCCATCAAGCAAATCCTGATGAGTACTATTGATATGTTTACTTATAGTGATTGTCCTTCTTTGAAGCTCTACTACTTTGCCTTCAGACTTTACAATATGAATTGATTCTTCTTCAACCCCATCATCAGGCTCAACTTCACCAGTACTAAAAACTACATTATTGCTTGGTCTTACATTTTTGAAAATTTCAAAAATCACTTCTGAAAGATTTTCATTCTCATCTCGTAACTGAACTTCTAACTCAAACAAAGCAATGCTAGCCATATTATTCTTCCTTATAAGAATTTTTAATTATTTACTTGCAATAAAATTTTCAAGTTCATCTTCGTCATAGATGTCAATAATCTCAGCTATCTGATTAGTAAGCTTCGAGATTACTTCATCACAGTTATTACATTTCTCTGGTGCTGGTTCGTCAATACTTACAAGACAATCTGAACCACAAGTGATACACTTTCTAATCATTATCCTCTCCTTATGAGGTTATTTACTTATTCTATGTTCAAGCTAATTTGAAGTGATGTTCAATCCCTTCCAAGAAAAGGTCTGACCGCAAATCATGTTCCTTACACAATTCCCTTATAGATGAATAGCCCTTGTCAGCATACTTGAAGTAGTCATCATAGAGGGTATGTTCATCAACAGCACCGTAAGCAAATATATCAGTAATCTTGTTATTTTTATCAACTTGAACAACAAGCATTGAAAGTGTACATTCAGCTTTTCCATAAAAAGTATCTATGCTAAAATTTTCTAACTCATAAATCTTAGGAAGCCAAGATAAAAGATGAGTTGTTTCTTCTGTGACCTTACGAGTAAGTAACTCAATCATAAAAATAATTGCTTTATAACGACTGTCAAACTCTACATCAAAAAAGCCGCTGTCATCATATCGAAGGTCAAAGATTTTATATACTGGATATTCCATTATCCATTCTCCTTGTGAGATATTAATAATCTAATAATCATCAAGTACTGCCTCATATTACTTACGAGATAGTACTTATTGGTTGTTAGATTGTTACATTACTTTCTACTTACTTCACGAGCAACTTTGGCCTTGATTCTATCAGCCTTTCCTTTGGTATCAAATTCATTGCCACTCTTGATGTACTTTGGAACAACGATACCACCTACATCATATTTAGTAACCTTGTAAGTATTTCCATCTGGCTTTATGACTGTACTGGTTTCAATGGCTTTAACAGCAATAGGTTGAGTAGGTTCGTAAGGACGAATTGACTTGCTGCCATTAAACTTTTTGATACTACCATCTACCTTGCGAGTAGTACACTCTTCGATAGTAATTTTTTGTACTTCGTTTATCAATTCAGCCTTGTAAGATAATTCAGGAGTTCCCTTTAAGGATTCCATATTAACTTTGGATTCCCAAGTAAATACCTTGCCGTTATAGTAGCAAACCCACTTCATGATTCGTCTGCCTATTGCGTGCTTCCAGTGTACTTTACGAACCATAGTATAACGCTTTAGGTCTTGGTATAGGAGTTCATCTGGTGTATAGTTCTTTCGAGGAGTACCACGCTCAGGTTCGACAAGTTTTTGTAATCCGAGTTCGATTAGATAACATGGAACTTGTGAGGGAATTTCAATTGGGCAATGTCCATTCATAACTTCCCATTCCATAAAAGCTGCCCATTCAATATATTCTTCTAAGGTCATATTGAAAATTGTTGCATGATCAACTTCGGGAATTTCTAGCTTTTTCTTGCGAGACTTGTTTTCTTTCTTTACTTCAAGTTCTGATACTTTATCATTCGCTTGTTCAAGCAAGTTATAGATACTGTCCAAGTTATACATCACCATTCTCCTTTGCTATACATCATATACCTATAGTATATAAACCTATTCAAAACTCTTAAAAAATAATTTATAAAGTGTCTTACAAGCGAGATATTATATATTTCTTCTCGTTGCGTATAACTTTGAATTGTAGTTGTAAAGACTGGTTGTTTGGACTGTTGCGAATTCTCCATAGAATTCTTGTAAGGATATTATTGTATATTGTGCGCACTTCATTTTTCTTGCAAGGATATTCTACTTTTGTTTTCATTTTATACTCTCCGTGAATTTATTTGTAATACATGTTATGCAAATTCTTGTGAGACAACTTCTAAGATAAAAGATGTTTCAATACCAGGAATGTCTTTCAAGATACTAGATGTTTCCTGAGCATCTTCCATGCAATAGAAGTATATGAAGAATACTTCATTAGTTTTAAGTTTCTTCCACATTAACTTGTATTTCATTTTTATATATCCTTATGAGTTATTTTTATTTAACTTAAAAGTAATACTACCCAATACCTTTATTAGATATTGGGTAGTATGTACTTATGAGTTAACTGTTAGATTTGCTCAATGTATTGAACTTTATTGGGTTCTAGTCCAGATTCACTCAGAGCAACATTAAGTCGAAATGTAAGAACTTGAGCTTGTTCAAATGTAATTCCACTTACAAGATTATAATTCTTTTCTTTGTGCTTAATAAACACAAGGTATGTTTGAACAGTTTCAAGATTCTTGAGAGCATTGTTAGTTCTTTCTATTTCACTTTCAATGTCAAGAATGATAGTTTTGGCTTCATCGAGTTCATCTTGAGTTTCTCGATCTTGCAAGCCATCTTTAAGATTATGTAACTCATGATTCAAATCATTGAGATGTTCAATGAGTACTTTTTTTACCGTTTTCATAAGTTTCTCTCCTGTAGGAGTAATATGTGCTGCTTGTACTATTAACTACAATTCAACGTAAAGCTTATTCAAATTATTTGAATTTTGTTTCTTGAGAGTTAGATTAATCCAGCTTCCATAAAAATAGATGGACAACCATGCTCACAAGTTCCATCATGTTCAACTTCGCATTCTTCTGTACAACAAGCTGGACAGATTGAATCTATGATATACTCTTGACAAAGGTCCATCCAGTCTGAGTATCCATGCTGTTTAGCAGTTTCTTCCAAGGACAGCTTATACTGGTGTTTTTGTGCCATGATTTTTCTCCTGTGGAGTAGTTTTATATAATTTTACTTAATAAATTAATAATAACAACAGTGACAGCGAGTGCAATATTTTGTAGGTAAACTCATGCCATTTTCTGCGTCAGCAATATCATTCTCGTAAGTATGTTTGTGACCTAAATACTTGCATAACATAAGTGTCCAATAGTACTTTGTAGAATCAATTATGTAATGATAAATCTTACGAGTTTTACTGTGATTTGCGTTCACAAACATATCATACTCAAATTCATAATTTGAGTAATTTGTTTTAAGTTTATGAAACATTATTCTATTCTCCTTTGGAGTAAATGTGGCAAGATTAACTTACCAGTAATATATCCAAACTACTCATAATAGCTTGGATATATATACTTGTAAGTTAGGTTTTTTGATATATTTATTTACCACTCTCTTCCTTGTTCTCTACAACGAGCTTCAAAGTTGAGTTCTTCTTGGTACTCTTGCCAGTCATTCCAATCCTCCATGAAACGAGTGATTTTCTCGCTATTAGTTGTGTATATGTCTACTTCATAGGTTTTGAATTTTCCACTTCCTTTACAACTTGAACACGCTACATCATATTTACCTCCTATATACTCGTCATAGAAATCAGGATCATCGAGTATCATGTCAGTAACATCTACTCCTTTGAGTCCACTTCTTAATTCACTTCCTTCTCCATTGCATTCATTGCAAATGGCCCACTTGTGAGTATATTTAATTTCATTCTCATCAAGTAGTGTTTTGACTTTAATATCCTGAGTTTCTATAACTTCTTTGAAGTATTCATTTCCTAGTCTCATGTTACTTGTTCTCCTTGCGAGATTAATGGTAAGTGATTCGTTTCTCGTGAGTTGATTCTATTTCTATGTTCCAGCTAATACAACAGCCCATTAGTCAGTACCATATAACCATACCACACAATAAACATCCATACCATATACACTACTACCGCAAAGGCAATGTCCATTTTGCGCATTTTGGGTTTAGGTGAGTTTTTAGTAGACATGATTGAGAGCATCCTCTTCTGGTAGTGTGTCGCAGTCTAGTAGTTCCATGAATGATTCATTAGCTAGCTCATGAGCCCATTCGGAAATTTCCAGTGCTTCCTGTGTCCGAACAGTCTGCATACCCAGTTCTTTACCTAGTGTCCTACCCACCTGCTCGTGAGTGGCCTGACTTTTGCTATACATGATTCTACCCTTTCTTTTTTCGTCTCATGGACGTTTATTTCGTAGCTCGTGAGCCACTTCCTATATCTACCCGCCGATTTCTCAACCGATAGATATAAAAAGTGGCTCGGTAGGTTTGTGTTCCTACCGAGCCGAGTGTTATGCTACAAATTCAACCTTGTAGCCAGCCTTCCGGAGTGTCCTAGTGCAGGCATCGGCATTCATGTTATAGAATACCGGCTCGCCTTTTTTGTTAATAACCTGCTCACCAGTTTCGTCCAGTTTCGGGCTTAGGGAGTCAGGGACCAATGCACGAACCGCTTCGTTGGCAGATTTCCATACCTCATCATTTGTGACCGGGTGAGGTACTACGGACTGGGTTTTTACGTCCGTAATTTTGAGCATATATCCATGATTGATACGCTCGCCATTTGCGCCAGTTTTGTTACCGCCTTTTTTGTAGGTTTTATGGACGGTTTTGTCACCTGTGATGGCATTCAGGGCAGATACCACTTCCCGAATTTTACCGTAGGCTCCCTGCAATTCGGATTCAATGCGCTCGCCTTCCAAATTCCATTCAGCATAATCCCGAATGGCATTCAGTTTGGTTTCGGCAGTTTCCCGCTTGGCAGAATCGCTTTCATTTGCGATTGCGTATTCGAGAGCGGGAATTGGGTCAATTCCTGCCGATTCAAACGTACTGGCTAGGATTCTAGCATTTTTGTGAGCGTCAGCTTTTGCAATATGCTCACGTTTGGTTTCCTGTAGCTGTTCAACGTTGGGAACCGCATTTTTCACGAATTCCACGCATTCTTCCACACTAGGAAGAGTTACTACTTCGGGTTTTGTTGCTTTGGCCATGATTAGACCCTTTCTGTTTTTCGTCCTATGGACGTTATTTGTTGGGTTGAATAACCCATGAGACTACGTAATAGAACCTACTACGTAGTCCGAGTGTTATTCACACAATTCTTAAAATTATATTTTCCCTGTGCGTTAATTGACCCTGTACGTATCTAGTCCGACACAGCTTCCTGTATTTGGATATACTACGCTTACAAGGTTGAATTATTCGCGCAATTGGTGCAATATAATTCATAAATTTATGGCTCCGAGCTTGCTAGACTATAGGAGCGCCATTTTTGGCAAATGTCCAATTTTTAGAACATGGCTTACAGGGATTCCACCTGTACTACAGGCCTGCGCTGTAGGTGTTCACAAAATCCTAAAAATCGCATTTTTTCTGCTGTCGTCAAGGCGCATGGTAATGGGGTACACTTCTGCCCTTCCACCCAATTCACAGGGATTCCACCTGTTTTTGGCGCAAAGCTTCGACAATCCGACGCGGCTTGTTTGCCGCTTGGTTTGTCGCCTAAATTGTCAATGAACGGTTGCTACACTACCTAGATACCGAGTTCTCGCTAATCAATTAAAGAAAATCACGCCGAGCGCGTTCGCCAAAAGGCCTCGGTACCCCTCTCCCAACTATTTCACTCAAAAATATCTTGGTAACAGCACCTACGAATCCTTTACCAAAATCCTTTGATAACACTTATTTAACCTAATATAACCTCAAATAATCCTTTGATATTACTTATAAATACCTACGAATCCTTTACCAAAATCCTTTGATAACACTTACTTGAGATATTACCCAATCACTTAAAACCATTACCCAACCCTTTTGAAATCCTTTTTATAATACCCATATCTTTTTTGACTTTTACCCAATTACTAAAGTAAAAAAATCGTCAGTCACCTTTTTACCCAAGCTCCTTTTTAGTACCTATTTTGTTCTTACTTTTAAATACTTACCCATTTCCTTTTTAGTTTCCGTAGTTTTTATGTAGTATTAAGTTTACTTATCACAACTTTTGCTTATATTTTGTTAGACCCCCAAATACAACACAATTCAACTCTTCAAAGGTTTAATTATAACATTAATCACCAATTCATCGGTATTAGTGAGAAAGGTCAAGCCAATGAGGATGAGTACATACGATCCATATTTTGATGAAATACTTAAAAATTCTAATAAAAATATTTTTCTTTACAACTATAATTTTTTCTATTTAGCTCTAGCTATATCTGGAAGTCCATACTCAAGTCTGGAAAACATTGGCATAGCTTTAAATTATGATAAGTTTAAAAAATATTGTGCTTATGTTGATAGAACATATTCTAAGAGGTTGGAAGTAGCTTTAAACCGTTCCTTATCTTGTTTAAGAAACTATATTTCAGAAAATACTGACAAGACTGATAGTAGTTCTAGCGTAGCTATGTTAAAAATTTCTCAATTAGCTAACGAGATATATTTGGATGCTTTATCAAACTTACGCAGACCATTTCCTTGAACAGTAAATAATTGGGTTTGGGAGATTATATTATTAGGACTATACTTAATATAAGATTGAGATACGAGATAGGACTTAAGGAAATTGTTGTTATTAAGTCTCGGTCAACGGCTTTTAGGATAGGTTGGTACTCTCATCTTATAGGTGAGGATAAACCGCCTGAACTTTTTAAAAAAATGGATGCGAAAATTTCGGCGGACTTGTGCGCCGAGTGGCGCTTAGGGAGGGATTCTCGTAGAAGGTATGTGTTCTTTAAGGGATATGAGCAGGATAGTATAAAGTTTATTGTGCCTTCGGTGTTCTTTATATTTTATAAGATATGTCCGGGATGTGTGGGGAAACTGAAGTTCTCTAATGTTGATAGTGTTGTTAGGTGTGTGAAATGTAAGCGACATTATGAGTTGGTGGATTATTTGCCTACGGACTTTCTTAAGCAATATAACGAGGCGTATCCGGACTGTGTGATGTCTCGTATATTTGATGTTAATCGGGTGGCGGGGTCATACTTTTGTGATATTACAAAGAAGATTTTTTGGTTTATTTTATTTATACTCATTGGTTATATTTTATATAGAAGTGATATGGGGGAGATATTAAAGTGACAAGCTATGATCCTATTAAGCATTATAGAAATACATTTCCAATACTTGCATATTATCAAGTTACAGTTTATTCACCGCTTAATACAAAGGATAAAGATAAAGATAAACGCTCAATACTGTTTTATAAATTTTTTGAAATGCCCGCGCTTCCGCCTGTTGGCGGTATGATCTTTGATACAAGTTCTGCTTTGACCATAGGGTCTATTGCTTGGCATGTTTATATGAATTGCTTTGTATTGTACATTGAGGAGAAGGAAATAGAAGTTAAACAAAGTTTGGTACCAAAGGTTTTGGATATGGAAAGAAAGTCGCTCCTTGAGTTAGGTTGGAGGATTTCTTCTACATCGTCAGGAGGTGCGATATGAATGAGTTTGGTGACTTGTCAACAAAGGAATTGATTGAACATCTTTCATTGCTTTCTGAAAATTTCTCTGTCGTGAACGACGTTGAGTTCTACGCTGGTATATTTGAACTCAGTAAACGTGTTGACTTTGCGTGCTGGAAGGATGTTTTAATTCTATCTAGTATTTCATCGTTTTTAATTATTATCTATGCCTTTTGGGGACTATTGGACGTATTTCCCGTGTATTCATTACCCTTTATTTGTTATTTTTTACTATGCATCTTACCATCTATTGCTTTGACATTACTCTCTTTTTATAAGTGGTATTATGTATTAAGATTGAATAGTCAATTAGTTGATTTGCTCTTTTATAAACGAAACAGCACAAGAGAAGAACTTGCAAAGCTGCATAAAGAAAGGAAAGATAAAAAAGATGTTGAATAATTCTCTTTCAGAAATAGAAAGTAATTTAAATAATATATGCAAAATAACAAATGATATATTAAAGTTAGATGAAACATCACCAAAGGGTGTTTTAACAAAAGAACTAAAGTTAAAACTGGTTAAAATTGGTATTCTAGCTAAGAAATCACATATAATAATTGTTGATAAAAAGATTGAAAGCCTTTCACAACCACTTACTTTTGTTCAAGATGAGGGTGGATATAAACCATCTATTCGTGCAAAATTTTTAGATTAACATTTGGAGAATGTAGATATGATAGAAGAAGCAATGAGAGCTACTGACGTTGCAGGTATTGTACAAAATGTAAGACAATATGAATTATTTCAAATTCAAGAAACAGTTGAATATAAACAATATTTAAAAAACTATAGTGAATATAAGAAAAAGATTGAAAATAAAATTAAAAGAATGTTCACAAAGAAAGAACTAGAAGTATTAACAAAATTTAATTGTATCAGAACAAGTGATTATTTTCTTATCATGCACAGGGATGATTTTTTTAATAAATCATATAGTTTACATATAAAGTTTGAAGAACCACTATTAGTTCTTATTTATGAAACATCATCAAGTAAAATTTTTAATTTAAAAGATCTTAAAATTGATCCAGAAGAATTTGTTGACGTTTGTAATTATAAAGAATTTCTTTCCAATGCTCATAAAATATATGAATCTACACATTCTAAAATATTAAATTTATGTGTAGACATTGATGATGCATTGCGTTATTATTCATTAAATAAAGATCAATATAAAGAGGTACTTAGATATAATAAATCAAAAAGATAAGTATAAACTTATACAAGAATTATATGACTCATTACCTGAAATAAATTGCAAACGTCTATGTTATGAAGCTTGTGGACCAATAGCAATGAGCAATATAGAATATGATGAAATTAAAAAAGTTGCCAAACAAAAATTAACCGTTAATATTAAAACACTTACATGTTCGATGTTAAAAAAGAACAAAGATTGTGCTATATACTTTAAAAGACCAACAATTTGTCGAATCTATGGTTTAACAAAAGATTTAAAATGTCCGCATGGCTGTATTCCATCTAGGTGGCTAGATAAGAATGAAGTAGATGATATATTAGATAAAATTGAAGAATTAGATGATTACAAAGAACCAATCTTTAGTTGTGGAAATTTAATTGAAATGCTCAAAAACAAAAAATCTTCACAAGACAACTCATCAAATCAATTGTTTAAAGTACAGGCTAGATAAAAACTATTCTGCAAGTTTACCAAAAAAATAAACGATGGGCGTTGAAATGAAGATTTTAAATTCAAAATTTTTCTTTGGTAAAAAAATCAAAAAAGTATTTAAATTTATTTTTTCTAAAAAAGAAGATTTAGAATCTGTCTTATTGAGTATTTTGTTTATTATATTTTTAATAATAAGTTTTTCTTTTTATTTTTTTGAAGTAGTTTTCAATTGGATACAGGTTTTTAAATAATATAATAAGTGTTTTAAAATTAAATAAACAACAAGGGTTTATCATGTCTGCTTGGCAATTTTTGCTTAGCGATCTTATTATTAAACTCTTTTTTTGGACACTGTTGATATGTATTTTTCCGAGAGTTTGGATAAGATTTAAATCAAACTGCAACACATCCTGTTTTTGCCATGAGATAGAATATAAAATATATAATCTATCTCATGCACTTCATTATATAATATTTAAACATGGATGTAGATGGAAAGAACTAAAAGAATCATTTACTTATTTGATACTTCTAATAAGAAAGAAAAAGTAATTTGTATTATAAAAAAAGTGATGAAAACTTTTTATTTGTTGAATTAAAAGATGATCAACAAATAATAGAGTATGTAGGACCATACGTAGCTTTTCTTATTTCGGTAGAACCTGATTCTAATAGTTGGCTTATTCTAAAGCACGGAGATTCTAGTAGTGTTCTTGCCGAATACGAAAGACTTAAAGAAGAATATATCAATGCTGGATATAATGATATTATAGATTCTTTGTATTTCGTTCGTTCAAGAGAGTGGGATATAAAAGAATTAAATAACTGTATAAGTGAACCAGGATATATTCGATTGTTATTAACTAGGCATAATTTTGACTTGGATCAATTTATATGTTATTCTAAAAACGGATTTGAAGCAGTAGAATTAAGAAAATTAAAAGACAAGACAGAAGCAATTCATAACAGTAAGCATAATCAATTTACATTTTGGGGAAATTGTAAATTAGAACCATGTGCTTCTGTTGCCTTAAAAACAATCAATAATGTAAGTCATCAATAAAATAATTATCAATAAAAAGGATATGTAATGAAGGATGGATCGGAAGTTTTGGAAGAAAAAGATAATTTTGGAGAAATACAAGAAGGAAGGATTAGAAACGTATTTTCGGATGTTGATGATTTTATTGTAACACTTGAACAAGATAAATGTGTTAAACCCGAGGTTCCACAGGGTGATCTTTTAAATCTAAGACTGAAGCTTATTGAAGAAGAATGGAATGAAATTAAAGAAGCTGTTGAAAATGACCAGATAGATGGTTTGATTGATGGCTGTTTAGATCTTATTTACGTTACCGCTGGATTTATATTGGCTGCTGGTGTTCCTGCTGATGATGCACAAAGGCTTTGGGAGATGATTCACAAAGCAAATATGGAAAAGATTGGCGGACCAAGAGATGAAAATGGTAAAATTCTAAAACCGGCTGGATGGAAACATCCAGACATCTTAGGAGAGTTAAAGAAGATTTCAGAAAACATTTCTTCATAACTCTTATGGATTGGAGTTAACATAAGTCATCTATTAAGGTATAGATGATGGATAGGCTGAAGAAAATGAAAGTTTCTAACAAGAAACATAAGATAAGTTTGAAAACAGTATTTTTAATTTTTCTTATGCAAAAACTAGCAGTAATTCAGTTTCGTAAAAATAAATTACAACAATTTTTAAAATCTAAAGCACCTTGGAATTAAATAAGGAGAGGATACATTTATCCTCTCCTTTCTTTTTTGGAGAAATAATGAGCGCATTATTAAGATTGAATAATACAGAATTAATTTTCTTTGAAAAATGTTTCTTAATAATTTTAAACTATCAAGAAAAATATATGAGAGATTGGATTACTGGTGAAAATATGTATATAAATCTCTCAAAAAAGGTTGACGAATTTCTTTATACATATAAAGAATTTATCAATCCAGATGTTATATGTATAACCAATAAATACGAGATGAGCAAAGAATGTCAAAGAATCAAGTCAGTAGATAGAATTGTTTTAATTTCAGAAGTTGATAATGAATATGAAAAATTAAAAAATAAACTTTCTGAATTTTTGGATAACAAATCTGAAGATGAATTATCTAAAAATTTTTCAGATATTGCTGATGATGTTTACAGTTATACTATGGAAACTTTATCTTCAATAATGGTAGTTAAAAAAGATTATAATGAAAAATTTAATAAATGGATTTCTTCATTATCTGATAATATGTTATAAAAAGAAAAACCCCAACAAATAGCCAGTTTGTTGGGGTTTGGAGGTAAGTAAGATGTCAGGAAAAATTATTCTTGAGGAATCGGAATTGCTAAATCTGATTCCTTTTTCTCTTCTGTTTTAACAGTTGTATTTGAAATCGTAGGTGTGTTTGTTGGGGGTTTAATTGTTACTGATTTTGTTTCCACAGATCGGGCTACAGGTCTTGTATTGTTGTTACCGGAACCTCTAGCTCTGGAAATTTCTCCTCTTAGTCTGGAATTTTCTTGTACTAACTGTTGATTTTTTATTATTTCTTCATTTAATTTTGCTTGTTGATAATTAAGTGCTACTTGGGCAGCACTTAATGCTGCTTGTTTTTCGTTGTTTCCCACTGTAAGATTTGCATGTTCACAACCAGTTATGGTAAATGAAATTGCTAGAAGTAGTATCATTTTATACATAATATAAATCCTTTTATTTTAACTATTTAGATTTATTCATTGTCTTTTATTGTTAAATATATATGTGTAATAAATTCTAATTACAAAAGAGTATAATTATCTTTGATTAATTAAATTTGCTAATTGTCTATAGTTAGAATGTTGATAACCAACTATTTTTTTCTCAATTCTAGAATTCGTAGCATTAATTAATAATAATGTTGGTGAAGCTGCATATTGTCTGAAATATTTTTGATACTGAGAATTGGTTTGACTATCAATATAAGCTTTTTCATATCTACCTAAATATAATGATTGAATATCCATTTTTAATTCTTTGCAAGGTTGACATTGTTCAAACCCAATAAATACCAGTATCTTTTTACCAGACTTTCTAGCATCTAAATATGCTTTTTCATAACTTGTTCCCCAATCTTTATTAAAATCCCTTGTGACTTCTTTTTCTGTAGGTTTTGGAGTTATTTTAGGTGTAGGCTGTGGTGTCTTGGTAGGTTTTGGTGTAGATTGAGCAATTTCTTCTTTTCTTATTGGTGTAGATGTTATTTTCTCTATTTCTTTATGTATCGTTGTGTCTTTTAATTCATCCTCACTTTTTGTTTCAGATTTTGGTGGAATTGGTGTAGAAGAAAGGATAGACTCTATAGTGGGCACAGATGATGAGTAAAGCGGCGTTGGTATAATTATAGGTGTAACTATAGGAACCGGAGGTTTTTCAATAACTACCGGAGTAACTATAGGAATTGATGGAGTTAATGTTGGTTGTGGGGTAAAACCAGGTAAAATATCAGTTGTTTTTTTACTATCTGAAAAGACAATTGTATTTAACTTTTGAAATTTAATTGGTGTCATTTTGGGATATGGAGTATATTTAATTATGTTGTTTTCTTGAGCATTTAAAATATTACTTGATAACACAAGTAAACCCATTAAGAAATAATTTTGCTTTAATTTTAACATTATTTTATGATCTCCTATTTTATATTAATAACTTTTAACTTTTACAGAATTCTGTTCTACAGACTCTTGAGTTATACAACAAAAAGGTTAATAATTGATTTTAATGAAAATAAAGGAACCGGACATGTCAACTGAAGAAAATAAAGAAAAATCAAGTTCAAAAGACACTGAAGGAGCTGGTGATTTTGACGAAGTAAATTCAGAAAAAGATGTAAGTTTAACACTTTCATTAAACAAGAATGGTGTCTCTGATGTTAAAATGAAAGTAAATGAAAAAGATGTTGATTATAAACAGAACATTAAAGAGGTAGAAGAAGTTAAAGATTCTGAAAATTCAAATTTATCGTATAGGATTTGGTGTGAAAAAAATAAAGATTCTTTAGATAATCCAGATTTTAAAGAGAAGTTTAATGAAGAAAACAAAACTAAATAATGAATACAAAGTAGAACGAAGATCTTTTAATGGATATTTTTGGCAAACACTAGATGAAGAATTCTTTTTCAACTACAAAGATGCTTTAAATTTTTCGAAAAAACAATTAGAACTATATAATATAAAGTCTTATATTTATAAAAATGGTGAATTAATGCCTTAAATAGAAAGAATTTTACATGATTCATAGTAAATCACATGATTTTTCTGGAAAGAAGTTTATATTAAAAGATGGATGTGAATTTCACCTAGAAGACTGGTGGGATCGCGTATATGGTAAATCGTGGATGAGTAGTGAAGGAAATCCTGCATGTTTGATATACAGTGTTAGGGTAGCATCTAATAATTTACCACTCAATAACGATGTTGTTTATGGAAAAGTTGATGGACTTGGAATGCTGATTCATCAGTCTGAATTACCAAATAAGATTGTAGAAACTTCTAATGAATGAAAACGTTCATTTTTCTGGTTCAAGTATAAATGGAATTAATATAACATGTCCATGTTGTGAGGGTTTATTGTGGATAAATTTATCATGGCCGGGTCTTCCTATATTCTCCTTTAACGAAAAGGGTGAGTTGGACAGACCCTTTATTTGTGCTTGGTGTACAAGTGTATTGGCAATTCATGAAAATAACACTTTGATCATTTTACAAAGAAAAAATTCACTAAACTTTATTGGTAGTAATGATTTAATTATTATTAAAGAAAGTGAGCTATCTTTACTTTTATTAAATATGGTATCCAACAGAGCTATAAAGAAAGATAGTTTTTTTCAAATAGGAGGTAATTTTAAAGGAAAAGATGATCTTTTATCTTGGTGTTCTACAACAGTAAATCATCTAACACAAAGCAATAAATTAGTAAGACTTTCAGTTATTGATATTTAGGAGAAAATTATGTTAAATTCAAATGATTTAAAAAATGCAAAAGCAAAGATACAAGATTCCGGTTTATTTTCCATTGAAGGAAGTTTGATAAAACATTTAAAGACAGGCAACACTGGAAGTATCACTATACAGGGTAATAAGTTTGTTTTAAATGTTGCCTCTAGAGATGTTGATCTTGGAGAAAAAATAGATAGTATTGCATTAGAAATAATTGAGAAGCATCTATCTATACAGAGAGCTTTTGGTAATTAAAAATCATTACTTTTAATTAAACAGTAGAAACTGTTATAAAATAGTGAATATAAAATTTACTTTCTTGGAGTGTAAAATTATGTCAGATTTTAAAACTAAACAGGATGGAAGACATCTTGTTATTAGTTCAGAAAAAGATGGAAACCCTATTTCTTATGAAACTTTTATGAAAAATCAAGGCTGTCTTCCTTTTAACGAAAAGTATGATAGTTCTAAGTTTAGTAGAGACAAAGCAAGTCATAATGATAGCGGTGTTGTTGTAGAAGTTCCCGCTTCTGAAATGATTATTCTTATTAAAAAGGATGGTTATCATCATTTTTATAAAGTTGTTGCTAATGAACAAGAAGCAGATAAATTTATAGAAGATCTTAAAAACGATCAGTGGTTTAAGTATGATTTTCCAATAGGTACTTCGTTTTATTTAATGCAAGATATTAAAGAATATAGAGTGGTTCATTCAGATTAATGAGTGAACCATTTTTTAATTCTTCCAATAATAAAGAAGAAATAGTAGTTCCTGTTAAATTATCTTTGGATGACTGTTATAAAATAGTTGCTGAAGATCTGATGAAAAAAGCCATGAAGAAAAATGATACCAAACTAGCTAGTCTGTCTCAAGAAATCATTAAACTAATAGGTTTAGGATGAATAATTTAAAAGATTTTAAAAATAGTTTGATATTAAATAAAGATTTTGAACTTACATCTATGTATGATAAGAATCAAATAATTGAAAGTATTAAGTTAAATAGTAAAATTGATTTGCCAAAAGTTTCCAAGTCAGATAAGATAGATGGAGAAATTTGGTATGATAATTTTTCTGATAAAATCAAATTTCCAAAATTAGATAAAGTCATTAAAGTTGGCTGGTATGCTATTGTACCTCATGGCAATAGAAAAAGAATTTGTGAGATAACAAGTGTGGGCCAAAGAAAGATAACAGTCAGATGGGAAACATTAAAAAATGGCAAAAAAGTGTCTTCTTATGCTTGTTTAAAATCTCATAAATTTTCAGGCATAATAAAAACTGCACTGAAAAAGGAATAGAGAGGTTTGAGATGAAGATAAAAAGAAGATTGAATTCAGATTTCTTTTCAAAAATCATAGAAAGTTTAGGATTTTCTCTTAATACCCAAATAACTTATAATACTAATATTGAAATAGATGTATATCTTGAAAGAGCCAAACACGAAGAATGTGAAGAAAGTATGAATTGGCTTATTTTTCAATTTATGCCTTTGATTATTAGTATATCAAGTAAAGATACATATAATAAAAAAAATGGATTTACCGGAAAAAATAAATTATATGTATACGAGTATGTAAGAGAAGAAGATGTTGAAGATTTAACATTAGAATTAGTATTAGAATTTAAAAGATTAGTTGAAATATTTAACTGGGAAACAGCATTTAATGCATGGGCAAAAAGTCAATTAGAGTGGTTTGCAATAAATTGGCATAATACAAACAATAGATATAATCAAAGAGAAATAACATCTTTAAATTCAACTTGTGCAGAATTAAATGGTAATGGATACGAAGATGAAGAAGAAGAGTTTGTAAACAGAACCGAAAATGATCGTGGTTTGTGGCACAAAGATATAAATCAAAGAGAATATCTTAAAGATAGAGAAATCTATAAAATTATTTTAAATTTTGTTAAATCAAACTTTGATAAAAAAAGACAAGATGTATTTAAGATGCACTTTATTGATGGTATGTCAATGAGTGAAATAGCAATAAGACAAGGTTATCATTATCACTCAACAATATCTAATCTAGTCAAAGAGATGAAACAAGAGTTAATGGAATATTTGTCAAAATTAGATGAAGATTTTGATGAAATATACGACAAGCAGTTTGTTAAAAGATTCGATAAAGAAGATTTAGAATCCCCAGATTGTATATTAACTGGAATAGATAAATTAGATGATTCTTTAGAAGAATTTGATTTTAAATTTGATGATTTCTCTGATTTCACCGTAGAAAAAGAAGTTATAAACTTAAATAAGGTTGAAATAATAATATACGGGAAAATAACTCTTTCCTCTGTTAAAGATATTGCATACCATCAAAATAATTATGCAAAAGTGTTGGTAGAATTGCCAGCCACCGATCCTAATTATAAATCTGAAATAAAAGAAAATGCGACATCAAAAACATTATCGTTTTTAGAATGAGTAATAATTATGAGTATAGAGATTGATACAGAAAATAAATCAGATGAAGAGCTGATGCAAGGACTAATGAAGGGATATAAAAATAGCACTTCATTAAAGCTTCTTAAGAAATTAGAAAAAAAACAAATAGAAGAAACTGGTACTGTTAAAAGGCTTCTTAACTTGACTGGTCCTAAAACTGAAGAAGGTAGAATAAAGTCTCAAGCTAACCTAAAAAGAGGTGGAAATACCAAAAAGGTGATTGACAATTCATCTCCTCGTTTTGATGCAACAAATCCTATGAATTCTTTTTTCTTAAACGAACAAGAAGAGAATTTTTATAATACCAGAAAACAAGCATACATTAAAGATTATAGTCTTAATGAATCTATTGATAGTACGCTTCTAGATCAGATACTTCAAGAAGAAATTGTTTTAAATCGTTTACAAGCATTGCAAAATGATTATTTTAGATACTGGTCACTTCCTGAAAAAGAAAGACCTAAAGCTCCACCTAAAGATCATTCAGATGCAATTAACGATGCAAGAAAAAGATTTAAAGATGCAACAAATCTTCTTGCTGCTGGTAAAAAGGATAGAAAGCAACATTCTGAGAATGTGGGTAATGATCTTGCTTCTCTTGCTATGAAATATAGTCAAAGAGGTCTTTTAGATGACAATGAAGTTGATGAAGATTTAGAAAGAGAAAAAGAAGAAGTAAATGAGTATTTAAAAAATGCTACTGAAAATCGTTTACAAGCATTACAAGAACTTGGACTAAATGACTGATGAGTATTTCAATCACTGAACAAGAATCAGATAATGCATTAAAAAGATTCTATAGAAAATGTAATAAAAATTATGTTTTTGCTGCAAAAGTATTACTTAGAGTAGATGATGGTCCTGTACATTTGTTCATAGCTCAAAAAGCCATGTTGTTCTCTATGCAATTTTCACTTTTTATAATGATCATAGCTTCAAGAGGTTTCGGAAAAACGTTCATTATGGCTATATATGCGGTTTTAAAGTGTCTGTTAAATCCGCGTGAAAAAGTAGGAATAACTGGTCCAACTTATAGACAGTCTAAATTTGTTTTTGCAGAAATACAAAGACTTTATGCTGAATCTCCTGTTTTACAAGAATCTTGTACAAGAGAACCAGTTATTGGTTCTGATATGTGTATTCTTAGGTTTAAAAATATGTCTTTTATTATGGGATTACCACTTGGAGATGGTGAAAAAATTCGTGGTGCCCGTTTTAACACTATGCTCGTTGATGAAGCTGTAAAAATACCACAATCAATTTTAGAACTTGTTATTCTTCCTATGATGTCTAATAAAAAGAAACCAATGGAAGCAGTTAAAAAAGCTAAATTAAGAAGAGACGCAATTTCTAGAGGCGAGTCAGTAGAAGAAGAATTAGGTGGAAACCAAATTATTTTATGTACTTCTGCTTGGTTTAAAATTGCATATTTGTATAAAATATTCTCTGAGTGGAAACAAAAAATGGACAGTGGGAATAACCAATATGCTGTTCTTTCCTTTTCTTATCTTGAAGCACCTGAAGGTTTCTTTGATTTAAATGTTGTTGAAATGACCAAAGCAACAGTTTCTAAGATAAGATTTGCTATGGAATGGCTAGCATACTGGCCATCAGATACAGATGGATTTTTCCCTATTTCTTTATTTGAAAATGCTAGAGGAGATTTTAACGTTCAAATAAGAGGCACTCCACGTAAAAAATATGGTGTTTCTATTGATCCCGCCAGAGAAAATGATAATTTTATTATAACAGTTGGAGAAATAGGACAAGTTTCTAAAATAGTTTATACTGAATCTGCTTCACCTATCAAAGAGGCTGGAAACTCAAATGGATGGAAAAATCTTCATGATGCCGTAAGGAGAGTTATTAGATCATTTAATACTAAAGGTTCTAAGGTGGTAAGAATATCTCTTGATGCCGGGGGTGGTGGAAGTATAATAAGAGATATGCTTTCTGAAGAATATGAATATGACGCAGGAGATGGAAAAGCTATTGTAGAACCTAGAATACTCCAGCTAGAAGGTCAAAATAAAATTCATGATGAGATTCACCTGTCAGTTGGTGGTTTACAGATATTAGATTACAAGAACTGGAGTTCAGGCTGGATAAATGAAACAGCGTGGCGTTTAAAGGCCCTTCTTGAGAAAAGGGAATTGTTGTTTCCAACACCAATAATGTCTAGCCAAGACTACAAACATTCTTCTGCTGTTCAAGTAGATGAAGAGGTTAGATCACAAGAAAAACTACACAGAAGAATGATAGCAACTGATATTAGAGATATTATTATGGAAGATATTGAAGAGACCATATATGAATGTTCTAATATTATAGCCAAACCCTTACCTTCTCAGCCAGATAAATATACATTCAGTACACCAAAGACATCTTTAAAAAAGGATAGATGGGCTGCATTAATGTTATTTGCGGATGCAGTTTACTGTCTTAGACAAAACGAATCTATTCCAAAAAGAGAAATTGCTCAAAAGGGTGTTGTTACAAATGCAGTACTTGGTATGACACCCGATCATGAGGTTGATACGATTAGAGGAGATTTATCTGCATTTAAAAAACTAGAAGAAGAAGAAAATCAACTAGATGCTATTTTAGAAGCTAATCAAACTTATTCTGGAAATATTTCTTTTGGGAATTTAGCCTTTAATGCAGATGCAGCAGCATTAACAAAATTAGAGGATGTATCTTAAATGGCAATAATATTTCCTAATAATGTATTGTTAATTAATAATGTTCAAATGAGATTATTAGCTTCTTTACCTCCTTTAACTGTCAGCTTAGAGCCTGGTGTTACTCCGTATATACCCTTTACTCAAACACCTAGATTTTCTTGGGTATCACAAGGAGTAGAAGGTTATGGTCCACTTAATTTTAGAATTGAAATTACGTGGATTGGAAACGGTTTAATTGTTCCAATCAAGGAAATTGATGAATCTGGTATTCCTACTCAGAGTTATGCAATTCCTCATTTTAAGAGACTTCAACATATTTCTGAAGAAGATGCTGGCGGAGAATATCAATGTATTATTACAGCTTCTCAGTCAGGTAGTCCTGATACTCAAATAGGTGGAAGGTTTAGAATCAATTATAAACCCAATCCTCCTGTTAATCTAATTATTACATAGAGAAGATAGATAAAAAATGATTAAAAATCAATTTTTAGAAAATCCTAAAGAAGATAAAAAACTTACTTTAGTTGAATCTGGTGAATATAAAAATGGTGTTGGAGTTACCTATTATACATCATATACTGATGGAAAAGAAACCACAATAGCTTTAGGATTTTGTGGAGCTGCTGATGAGATAAGCATTGATAGTGGATTAAAAGATTCTACTGCTGCTTTAAATAA
Organism: uncultured Flavobacterium sp.; assembly: GCA_964409345.1. Lineage (GTDB taxonomy): Bacteria > Bacteroidota > Bacteroidia > Flavobacteriales > Flavobacteriaceae > Flavobacterium. Next base: position 24,648 of record CAYPCZ010000001.1, read on the forward strand.
TGATTATTTAGTTGAAAAGCAATTTGGATTAACCACTAATATTGATCAAAAGAAATTTTTAAGTCAAGCAGCTTCAGGTAATATTTCTCAGAATCCCAAAGAAAGAGTTGAACTTGCATGGAATTTATATCATCAATATATAAGTGGTGTAATTAGGACTTATGTTGATTTTATGACTGAAGTTGCAGGTGATGGTCTTCAAATGAAGTTCAAAAAAGAATATAAAAATTATGAAAAATATAAAGAATTCTTTGAAGCATTGTTTTTACATACAGAAAAAAACAATAATAATATAACAAAACAAATAGAAAATATATTCTTAGATTTATTTACTTGTAATAATTGTTTTGTTTGGACTGCACTAGCTCCATATACAAATAAATATTTTGAAAATTTAAAAATTGTTGATATTATTAAGCCTGAGCAAAAAAAAGCATACAAGCAAGCTAATGCATCTGTATTTACAGACAAGTCTTATGGTAAAGATGGTAATGTAGAATCAGAAAAAGACTATGTTGTTATCAATAAAACAACTGGAGAGTTTTTAAGTGGTGAAGCTGCACATCTATATGCTGCTAGAAAACTAAAATGGTCTAATAAGCAAATTCCAAATGTTATAACTACACTATGTCCTGCAAGTGTTGATATTGAAGGTACAAACATAGCAGATATAAAAGAATATAAAGTTATAATTGAAAAGAAGTTTGCTGATATAATAAATAATTTAGACCCGGACAAGAAGTCTGAGTTAAGTCCTGAAATATTAGATAGACTTAGATCAGATAATAAGGATGCTTATCTTTCGTTCAAGCCAGATGAAATAACGCATCTAAAAATAAAGACACCCGATTACCTATTGTGGGGTGAACCTAAAATCCTAGCGGCCTTAGAACCCATTGCACGACGTAGAAGAAGGGTCATTGGGGATGAACAGGCTGCATCTAGATTGATACGCCAGATACTCCTTGTCAAGATTGGAAATGATAAGTATACTGCAACAAGAGAACAGATAATTGCGGCAGCATCTTTATTTAAAGGTATAGGAACTACTGGAACAATCTTTTGGAATCATCTAATGGAGATTGAGCCAATTGCTCCAAAAGATATATCTGATTTACTCAAGCAAGAAAATTATGAACAGGTAGAAAATGAAATTTATGAAGCATTAAACTTTCCAATGTTTATGTCCGGTAGACAGACTTCTATAAATTTTGCTATGGCTGCTTTTCTTGTACGTCCTATTGTTCATATGATTATGTCAGCGAGAAGAACAGTACTTGAAGAATATCTTAGACCTTTGAAAAGAAAAACTTGTAACAATATGGGGTTTCCAGAAGATTGTTTTGATTGGACTTTTAATTCTAATATTTTGGAAGATTATAATCAGTTAGCAAAAAGACTTGTAAGTTATGCACAAAATAAAATTACAAGTGTTGAGTCAGTTGCTGAAAAACTTCCAGATAACATAGAGTGGGAAGATGAAAAAATCAGATTAGATAGTGAATTTGAAGATATTAAGATGGGAAAATATGGTCAATTTAAGGCAACTGGACAAGCAGGAAAACCAGGAGCTGGAAGACCTGAAGGAGACCCATCGCCTTCAGATGCTCCTAAAAGCAAAATTAGCCCAAAAGGAACTGGTGAACAAACACAACAAAAAGAAGCTTCTTCTGATTCGACAGACGAATTAGATATGGAAAATGTTAAAGGAGAAATATTTGAATTACTTGAAAAGGTAATTCAAAGAAATATGAATAAAGAAAAATAAAATGGAAATTTGTTATGGTTAAATTTCTTTTAAGGTTTAAAGAATCTAAAAGAATCAAAAATTTACCACGATTAAAAAGATTAATTACTTTGTTGGTAGATTTTCATATAGAAGCATTTGAAGTTTTTAATGCCTTAGCTATAACAAGTTGGGGAGTGTGGTGTATAATTTGTGGTGACAAGTTTACTAACCCTATCTTTCAACAGCTATATTTACCAAATCTCTTATTTGGTTATATAGCTTTTTTTATTGGACTTTTTTGTATTTATTCTTTAGTCTTTGTATTGAATAATAAAAAACTTTCTATTAAATTAAGAAAAAGGTCTATGTTTTATTCAAGTATGTTTTGGTGTTTTATTTTTTGTTTATTTGTAATATACCATCCATTTTCACCATCTCCACCAGTTTATAGTTCTTTGATGATTTTTTGTTTATGGATAAATTTACGATTAACATCTTACCATATTGATATTAATAGATATGGAGTTAAATAAAGATGGCTATAATAAAATTTTTAAGAAAAATTCAAAACTCCAAAACCTTAGAAAGAAGACCCTTCATAAGAAGATTTGTATCTTTGATCATTGATTATGATACAGAAACTTATGAAACATTTAGTTTTTTCTTGTTATTACTGTGGGGTCTTTGGGTTTTGAATCCAAGTGCAAGATTAATATCTCCTGTAATTGTTATCTTGGAAAAGGTTTTTCCAACATATATGTTTGGTTATATTGCTTTTATGATAGGAATTCTTGGATTTATAGGATTGTCTAAACAGGACAATATAGAAAGTGTTATCTTTAGAAAGAAAGCACTATTCTCATCAACAATGTTTTTTACTTTTTTATTCTTTATGAATGTTATCTACGTTCCTACAAATACTGGAACACCAATTTATTTTTGTCTAAGTATATTTAGCTTTTGGGAATGCCTCAGACTTAAATCTTTAGAATGGGATTTAAAAAATGGAACCGGAAACTAATATAGAATTATTTAGAGGTATATCTCCTTATGTTGCCATTATTCTGAGTGTCATTTCTACTGTTGCAACTGGTCTTTTAATGAAATTTGGAGAACATCTTTTAGAACGATTTAAAGATAGAAGAAAAGAGATTGAAGAAGAGAAACAAAAAGTTAATCAACTTCGACTAGATGATCACATCTTTCTTTCCTCTGAAAGAGATAAAGCACGAGAAGATTTAATAGAAGATAACGAAAGATTAAGATCTGATCTTAAAGATAGAGATAACAACTATAATGAATTGTTAAAAAAGTATATTGATTTACAATCTGATTATAGAGAATTATTAGATAAATATCAAAGATTATTAATAAATGTTGATAAATTAGAAGTTTCAGAAAAATCGTTAAAAAGAAAAATGGTATATTTACAAGAAAATAGTAATACAACTCCACCTATTGCCATTCAACAAAAAGAAGATAAAACTTCTAAAAAGACAGAATTATAATTTTTTTTATTAATCAGAATAAATCAAAATCATATATAGTAAAGATGTCAATCTCACATCTTACAAAAATAAAAAAGTGAGTTTAAAATGAATAAATTTGATAAGCGTCAAGTTCTACATGGATTTACCGCTGGAATAATTGATCCAAGTACATTTACTAAAGAACAAGCCAATGATTACGGCAATCCAGCTAAGTTTTTTGACGCCATTGCTTCTGATCAAGCGGATTTGAATTTTGTAAGTTGTGTTCTTACCGAAGAAGGAACTAATAACAATGGTGCCGATTTTACAAGAGAATTATTAATTGCTAGACATGCTTCGGCTAGATTAAAACCCTTTAACATAGAACATAACAAAACAGAAATAATTGGTACGATATATGATTCAGCTTTAGCTGACGAGAACAATAATATTATTGATCCTGAGAGTCTTAAAGTTAATGAAGATGGCTCTATTTCATACGATGGCGAAGGTAAAATTAGAGTTCTTGTAGCAGCAGTACTTTATAACATGATTGGCAGAGATGAAGTTCCAAGAATTGTTCAAGAAGTAAAATCTGGAAGTCGTGTAGATGTTTCTATGGAATGTTGGTTTACTGATTGGAATTATGTTTTAATTGATAAATCAGGAAATACTGAAACCGTTAAAGCATCTGAAAATTCTAAATATTTATTAGATTATGTTGGAAAAGAATGGAATGGCAGAAAGGTTATTCAACGCTTTTCTAAAGAAAATTTCATTTTTGGAGGTATTGGTCAAGTATCAAAAGGAGCATGTCCTGCATCTGTTTTTCTTGCCGCTGCGAATCTCAGAGAGGCAGATGAAATTGAAGGCCCAAGCGCTTTTGATAAATTAAATTTTAAGTCTGTTGAAAGCTTATATTCAATTTTAACAGACGAACAGAAAGAGCAATTAAATGAACTGGTATCAGCCAGTAACAATACAGAAGGAGCCAATGAAATGAAGGTTAAAAGACTTGATAAAGATGGCAATCCTGTTTTGGACTCTCAGGGTAAAGAAATTTTTGATGAAGTTTCTAAAAACGAGAATCCAAACAGTTTAGTTGCCTCTATTCAAGAGCAAGCTATTACAATTGCAGATCAGCGAAATACTATTAATGATTTGCAAAATAAGTTAGAAGAAGAAGAAAAGAAAGTTTCCAATCTTAATGAGCAAGTTGAGACTGCGGCTGCTTCTGAAAAAGAAAGAGCAGATAAGCTTGAAGCTGATTTGGAAAAGGTTTCTTCGGAAGCTAAATCTTATATGTATATGAATAAGTTTATGAAAGAACATTCTAATCTAAAGATTGAGAATGAATCAGAAACCTTAAAGATGTTTGCATCTAAGGATTTTGATGATAATGCTTTCAAAAACTTTATTGCTAATCTTGAAAATGAAGTTAAAGAAAAAGAAGAAGCATCTGCTAAACTTCAGCGTCAGACTCTTTGTGAACTTTTTGGACTTAATCCTGAAAGTGCTACAGATAAAGATATTGAAGATGCCAAGGCTTCTTTAAAGAGCAAAATAACTGTTGAAGGTGAACAGCCTGATACTCCTGTTAAAAGTGAAGATAATACTGCACAGGCTAATCAAGTTAAAAATAGCGCTCAAGCATCGAGTTCTAAGATTGATTTGAACAAGTTTAGTGGTAGCGGTTTTACAATTCATACACATGATACCGAAACCGGCAAAAAAGAAGAAATTACTATTAGCTAAGAAATTAAAGAATTGGGTTATTTAAGAAAGGATTAAGTAAAAATGAGCGCAATTTTCCGCCTTCATGGTCATCTTTATCCTCTTGGTAAAGCTGCTGAGCCTATGGAATCGGGTCAGAGAGTTATCAAGAATGAAAATGGTGATTGGGTAAAAGCTCCTTCGGGAAATAAAGGTGCAGGCTGGTGTCGTCCAACTGTTCGTCAGTTAAGTTCTGGATTTGATATTTATAATTCTAACTATGATACTGGTTTAGCAAGCACTTTTTATGGTCGCAGAAATCCCAATGTGGGAGGTTATCTTGCTAACGTAGGAGACCCTATTGGTGTGGCAGTTGATGGTGATACCGTTGTACTTGATAGCTACGATTTGTACAGTGGTACCGTAGAAATCGATGACATGCTTACAGTTGGTGCAAGCGGTCTTCTAGTCAAGACTACCGATGCCGCTGAAGCATGTGCCAAGGTACTTCGTGGTGGCAATGCTGCGAATGGTGATACCATTGAAATTAGCAGTATTTAATCATTACTAAGAGAAAAGAATTCATAACAAGGAGAATAAAAAATGTCGCTCAAGCTAAAACTTGAACTTGACGATGATCAGAAAGAGTTATTCATTGCCACTGCTTCTGATAAAGAAGAAGCCTATCATACTGGAACCGAAGCTAGTCAATACCGAGAGGTTTGGGCGGCGCAGTTTGGCGAAATGTTAATTAAAACTCTTCCTGCCAATTCGACAGTAAGAACCATCTATGATGTTAAAGATGCTACCAATAAAAAAGACATGATGTTTATGATTGAGCCTAACGACGTAACGGCATGGGTTGCCCCTTCCGTCGGAAGCTTTGTCAGAAACTACATTGCCGGGGATATGGTATTTATTCCTACGCAAGTCTTTGCATCGAGTGTTTTCTATAGCCTCGATTTTGCTGCGGATGCAGACTTTGATGTACCTTCCTTTGCACTTCAGAAACTTAACGATTCGTTACTTCGTCTTGAAGAGCAGGAAGGATGGATGCTTGTTCGTACCGCTGTAAATAACGCTCCTTCTGCACAGAGAATTGAAATCGAGAATGCTAACCCCGGTGCTGGTTACTTTTCGCTACAGTTGTTCAGTGCTATTGCCAGTTATTTTGAAAGAGTTGGCAAGAATTTGGACGCTATCTATGTACCTTCTACGTCGATGGGAGATGTTCGCTCTTGGGTAAGTCCAAGAATTGATCCTGTTACACAAAGAAGTATTATTGAAACGGCTGGTATTACTCGTATCTACAATGTTAACTTGGTACCTCTACCACTTGTACATTTCTACAAAAGCATTGAAGATAAGAAAAAGAAGCGTAAAAGCGTTCTTGATCGTATGTTTAACCCGAATGATAAACTCGAAGATGGCACAGATGTTTGGAGTAATGCATTTAAAACCAAATATACTGATGGCGATTTAGATGTTTGTTACGGAATTTCTTACGATAATTTCGGAATCTATGCTATTAAGGAAAATGTCAAGACTGTAAACTCTCCAACCGCAATTGAAACTTGGGAACAGGGTATTCTTGCACGTTTCCGCGCAGGTTTCTGTATTATTGATTCTGAGAATGTCGTTATGGGCATTGTAGATAGAACTTCTTCAGAAAGCTAATAAAACAGTTTGACAGAGTAGTTAAAAGTGGATGGTAGATGACAAATCTATCATCCACTTTTTTTCTTTTATGTAACACCATTCTAACAAGGAGTCGGAAATGACAACCGAGAATCCTACTGCAAATGATTTGCAGAACAATACAAAAACCAACGAACCAGAAGTATCTAAAACTTCTGCTAGTATGGTTAAAACAGCAACCAGAGTTGCTATAAAGAACGTAACAGATAAGATTCATGTAAGTAGAGGGTCGATTCGTTCTTTTAATGTAGGTGCTTCATCTTATTATGTAGAACCAGGAGATGTTGTTTCTGTACCTGAAGATTATTATAACAAAATCAGAAACAACAAAGATTCACACGGTCAAAAAATATGGGAAAAAGTTGACCTATCTGAATTAAATTCTCGTGGAAATAACAGAAGAAGATCATATCTTATTAATGACGAACAAGATGGTGGTTCTTCTGTAGAAAATTCTCCAAAGTTAGATAATGATTTTGTAGAAATGTTTTCTACTTTGATCTCTGATAAAGAATCTGAATTAACTGCCATATCTACTATTTCTACATGTGAGTCTGAACCCACACTAAATCACATAATGAAAATTACTGTAGGAAATACAAGAATTGATTCAAAATTAAGAAACAAAATAGTTGATGAAATTGTCAAACAGATCAATGAATTAAAAGTTAAATAAAAATTGGAGATTTAATATGGCTCTATCGAGTCCATATAATATCTTAGTTCCTGTAATCAGGTCGGAGGTAGGTGATTTACTACCTTCGCCTGATCAGGTTTTTACAGATGAAGATATTATAAAAGAGATAAATGAAGCTGTTAAAACCAGAGTTAATTTAGATTGGGGCTCACAGTATGAAGTTTCAGATGATGCATTAGACCCTAATATCACAAGAGATAAGTTATTTGTGTCTGCAACTGTTTTAGTTTCCTCTATGAGACTTTTAAATATAAGAAAACAAATTGCAATAAGGCAAAATATTGGAATAGCTAAAGGTTCAACGAGGATTAATGTAGATACATTAGTTAAGAGTTTTATGAAAGCAACCGAAGAACTTGAACACAGATATAATCAATTAAAGATTAGTGGTTTTGCAGGGATAGTTCATATACCAGAAGAGTAAGGTAATTAATAATGGCTCAAATTCTAAATGATAGCTTTTTAAGAGAAGTATTCAAGCAAGTTACATTTGCTAGTAAAGAATTTGAGATTCCTAATGCTTTTACATTAGTCGAAAGAGATAAAAGTAATGCTGGAAACTTAGAAATAAGTCCATTTACTGGCGAACCTATTGATCCAACATTTAATGATCCTATCAATCAAAATTTTTCTATAATAGAGACTGTATTTAGTGCCGAGCTAGAAAAAGTTACAGAACGAGATGTTAAAGATGGCACTTATGGAACTATGTCTGTTGGGACATCAGTCGTTTTAATAAATTCCGAGCAACTAGATTTGCATGATTTAAATGAGGATAGATTTGACCCTACGAATGCCGTCGGAATTAGAATAAAATTACCCCATGATATTGATTCTTTTGGCGATCCTATCAATTTCAGAGAGGGTATGTATCGAATCATCGGCATACAGCCAAATTACCTAAAGAATCGCCTTTTAGAACTTGCTATTGCTGTAGAATTGATAGAAGATAAAACCAATGACTAACTTTAGAGATAATTCTGGAAGAAGTATAGGTCAAATAGTAAATTCCAAGGCCACAAAATTATTAAGAAATATTAAAAGAGAATTTGTAAATGAAATTCATAAAGTTGCTTCTGAAGAAGTAAATAATATCTCTAATTGGTCAATCAGTCAAGAGACATTAAAAAGTGATCCTGACTTATTAAAAGCACCATTAAACTCTACCGACTCTGATATGCGTTTATCTGTTCAAGATGCTATTAAAATTGATTCAGCTAAAAAATATATATCAAGCAATGGTGAAAATATTATAAATATATCGGTAGGTAATATTTCTGATTTAATTAGAATGTCTGCAAGAACTTTATATTTTGAGTTTGGCACACTTTCTCATTCTGAAATTACTCAAACAGGTAATCTTCAAAAATTTAATATTTCAGACTTTGATATTTGGACAAACCCTTATACTAAACAAAGTGAATTGGCAGCAAGTGGAAAAATCAGTCAATGGGGATTCTTGGAAGACAGTGGAGGTAGATTTGGATTAGGTTATATGATTCCTGCTGGTAGAAAAGTTGAACCATTTCAAGGTATAAGACCAGTTAGAATGTATAGAGGTTCTTTACCTCAAATCGAAGCCAGAGTCAGAACTTCATTTAGAGCAGTTATTGATAGAGCAAAAAGAGGAGTTGCATAGTGGCTTTTATTCCAGAATCATATATACTTGATTCTATCAGTATGGCTATACAAGATTATATACTTCCTATTGGTGGTATGTATAGAAATTTTACTAATTTAAATCCAGACATACTTACAAATACTGGTTCAGGTAATTATAGACTTTCTAAACAACCTATTTATTTTAATCCAAGTAGTCCTTCTGCTGATCAAGATTATTATTCTAGTTTAAGAACAAGACTTTCAAGACTTGATAGTGATAAAAATTTCAATCCTTCAAATTTAATTTTTCCTTTAGAGATTTTGCCACCCAATGATTCTAACTACAATATAAATTACATAAATGGAATTATAAACAAAAGTGGTGTTGTTAGTGGATCATTGAAAGCGTCATATTCAGCAAAAGAAATAAAGTTAATTACTTCTTGGCCTGAGAGACCAGAAGATTTAGTTCTTCCAGTTATGGCTTTAAATTCTGGTCAATATGATGGTACACAGTGGGCATTAGGATCGGAAGCAAACAACGTTAAATATCTTTATTATATAGAGATATGGGCTGGAAACAATACTCAAAGAGGTTGGATAGGTTCATTATTGGAACAAGCTTTTAGAGTTGATTTACCATTAATTGACTTTGGTAAAGGTTATCCAGTAACAAGTAGTGGTTCTATAAATCCTTCTTTTAATGCTGCATCCCAAAGGATCAGATGGTTAAAGATAGAGAAATGTAGGATTACCAATTTGCCGAACTTACATACAACATCATCTTTGGAAAGAGCAAGAGCATCTTGTACATTAATAGTGTCATTAATAATTTAAAGGAGATTTAAAATGAGTGTTGCGAACCATGAAGGTTCTAAAATTCTCTTTCCTTCTTCGTTTTTAACATTTGCTGACGAAATGAAGAACGAGAATGGAGGCTCACATTCTAACGTTGTAGGTGAAGATATTCCTGATATTGCTTATCAAAGCGTAACGGTAACTTCTCGTACAAATACTCAACCAATATCAGCTATTGGATACAGAGGTGTACCTGCAATTTCTGATCTTATCGGAACTGTAGAAGTTGCACTTGAAGGTATTCTTTGTTATTCACCTGGAATTTACACAAATGCTACACCTTCTGGCAAAGGTTTACTTAATAAATCTCTTTATGATTTTGTGAGTCAGTGGGGTGGTATTGTAGTTCAAACCAAAGGACAAGACAACGACGGTTCAAATCAAACAGATGATGGTCGTTATTGTTGCTCTTATGGTATGTTCTTAACTTCTGTATCTTATACATTTCAGCAAAATACCAACGTAACTACCACATGGAACTTTGTTGGTTATAACTGTGTATGGGGAGATATGAGTTCAGAAACCCTTGAGCCTATTATTGGTAATGGTGTTAATCTGATTCCTTTAACTTCTCAGCACCTTGATGTTGAAATGAAGTATAAAAATGTAGTTGTTCCTATGGATGGTGTTCAGTCTGTTACTTTTAATGCTACGTTAAATAGAGATGAAGTATATCAGATTGGAACAAAAGGTCCATTTGATCGCCCCGTAAGATTTCCATTTGAGGTAACTGCTACAATTGAAGTTTTGGCAGATTATGCTGAAATGCTTAATAATGTAACTCCTACATACACATGGAATGATGAAGCTAATCCCACCAGTCCTAACAAGATTGAAATTTATGTTTATCGTAAAGATTCAAGCAATGCTAGAACTGCTAAGATTTGTGGTGCGCCTTATCAGCGTCCCTCTGAAGGTAGTTTACGTGTATCTGTTGGTGCAAATTCAACTTGTACCATCAATACTACTGGTTGGGAATTTGAACTGTAACAAGAATGTATTAAACAAGTAACATCGGACTGGATTGGAAAGAGTATAAAATGGATAGATTGGAAGTTAAGGTTAAATCTTATGAAGAAATGACCTTAGAAGAAAAGAACGAGTTTTTGTTAGGTCAAATAGATATTTTACAAAAACTTGTAAATCAAAAAGGTATTGAAAATCAGGAGAGTCTTCTGGTTGCTTTGATGGGTAATAGAAACATTAAAGCTTCAGGAGACTCTCCTCCTCTTTTTAGATTCTTGCAAAAGGTATTGGATGAAACAAAGAATTTGATACCTTTTATTTCTGAACGTGGTTTAGAGATAGACAAGCAAAATGAAGCAAAGTATGATATTGTTAGAAGAAATATTTTAAATTTTTATCATCAAGACTTAAGACAGTCTTTGAAGTTAAAACTTAAAAATTATTCAGTAATTCAAGTTCAAGGCAGTGAACCTCAAACTTATCATTTCTCTTTTGGTAATGGTGTTCGTGCAGAAGGTTCAGAAAGAAAGGATAACAAGTAATGGCTATTGAAGATATTAGGCCAACTCGTGAAATTAGTTTTTTTTACGAAAATAGCAAAGGTGAAAAAGAAGAATATATTATTAGGGAACCTTCTTCTGAAGAATTAAACGAGTGTGATATTTTAAGGTCTACACAATGGCATAAATGTATAAAAAGAGGAATGCCAACAGAAGAAGAAATACTTGAACTTGTTAAAAATCAAGGTCGTTTCAATGCTGAAAAATATCAAGAAGAATTATATAATTTAAATGAAAAGACTGCTATAACTCTTCAAAAAATGGCTACAGCAAAAACACTTGATGAATTAAATGATCTTTATGAAGAAGCAAAAGATAGAAGACACGATCAGATCAAACACATGAATAAAAAAAGTACATACACAAGACACTGTGCTGAAGTTAGAGCTGATCATTGTTATAACATGGCACTTATGGGTGTATGTTTAGAGCGGCGAAATGGTGATCCTGTCTTTGCTTCCTTTGATCAAGTTGAAAATCTTGATATTGACAAGACGTTTGAAAATGTAGATTCACATAAAGATGTAGCGTTTATTAATGAATGTTTGTCAAATTTCCTTCCATTTATTATGGGATTTAATGAAGGGAAGGCCAAACAACCAGAAGATATGATTTTTGAAAGTGTCTCTGTTAAGTTTCAGGTAGATGAAGATGAAAAAGAAGAAGCTTTAACAGAAGAAGTAAAAGATAACAAAGAAGCAAAGGAAGAGCCCATTCAACATGAAGAACCTGAAGTTATTATGCCAGCAAAAGAAAAAGAAGAAGTAGTAGAAGAAGTAGATGATAAAAATATTGACACTTCCTTGCCATCTTTTGATAATAGTGATATAGTAGACAATACAACAAACACAGAAGAAATAGAAGAAGTAAAAGAAGAACCAAAAGTACACGCAAATAATAAACCTAAAATGTCTGTTGCTCCACCTCAAACTATGTCTGTTTCTCCCAGAAGTAGCAACCAGCATAAAAATCCTGATGATGATGAGTTTATAGATACCACCTCAGAAAGAGGTGGATTCAGAACTGGAGATGATGATATAGTTGGTGATGGTTCTGGTGCGCCCGGTGGAATAATAAGAACAAAAAGCAAGTAAATAATGTCATTAAAATTGGATGCTAAAAGAGTAGAAATTCTTTTTAATGAAATTAAAACTGGATTCAGGGTACTGAATATAGGTGGAACTTTAATCTATATAAAGTACCCTGATCCTCTTTTAGTATCTGAAGTTAGTTTTTATGAACAAGAAATTAAACAAAAATATAATAAACGTCTACCAACAAAGTCTGAAGTCTTAGATTATTTTAATTCTAAAATAAGAGTAGAAAATAATATACAAGATATAGATGTTTTATTAAAAAAATCTTCTAAGTTAGATCTCACTATTGCCCATTTTGAAAAAATGGGTATGACACCAGAAGATCAAACTTTGATGTTTTATTTAAAACAAAGAGAAGATCTTAATAAAGAAATTAATAAATCTAAAAAATTCAATGCTAGTGCGTTTGCCTTTTCTTCTGTTAAAGAAAAAGCATTAAGAAATTGCTTTGAGACAAAGATCAGTCAAGCAGTCATTATGTACTATATAGAACGTTGTACATTTTTTAGAAAAAAGAATGATATTGTTCCTCTTTTTTATCATAAAAAGTTTAGTAGTTTTAATGAAAAGATGAACTTTGTTAATAAAATTATTGATCATTTTGTTAAATTCATGTCTGGTTATGAAGAAAAAGAACTAAGAGCATTAGCAAGAAGTTCTTATGTAACAAGTTTATATAAAATTAGTAACAAGACTAATACACCTATATTTAAAGGCTCTACCACTGAGTATAACCAATTACAGATCACTCTTTTGGCATGGTGTGATTATTATCATTCTATTTTTTCTAATATTGGTGCCCCCGAAAGACATATTATAGATGATGATGAATTGTTTGATAAGTGGGTAGAAAAAAAGATAGATGATATGAAGTCGCCAGATAAAAAGAATAAAAAAAGTAATAACGATAAAACAACTCAGTCAGATCATAAAGATGTTTTTATTTTTAAAGAACCTACAAGAGCAGTAGATTCAAGACACTATAGAAAGATTTAGACATGGCATCAGTTGAAGAATATATGCTTAATTTTAAACTTAGTTTTGCTTCTGCAAATCAAAGTTTAGATGCTTTCAATAGAAGAGTTAATACTTTACAGAAAAATTTAGACAAAGCTGGAAAAATTGAATTAAAAGCCAACTTTGATCCAAGACAAATTAAAAATGCTTTTGATGCTGCAATTTCAAGGTCTAAATTAAAAGCTGATATTGATGCTGCTTTAACTATTACTTCGAGTAATATAAATCTCAAGCCTTTGCAGGATGAAATATCTCGCAAATTAAAAAGAGTCAGCTCTAGTGGAACTTCTTTAAAAGAGACTATAGGTATAAATGTTCATTTAGCAGATACCCAGTCAGTTGCAAAAGAAATCAATGACTTAATTGGCAAAAAAGAACTTGCTATTGCTCCAGTATTACATGTACAGTCTCGTTCTAAGTTTTTAACTGATTTAAATAACTTTCTTGAATCAGGCGATCGTAAAATTAAGATAGATGTAGAAGATGTAAATGGAAATTTAAGAGAAGTAGCAAGAACTGCTGCATCTTTAAAATCTAGAGATATTAATTCTACATTAATAATAAAAACTGAAGCTGCTCAAAATTCTGTAGATGCTTTTCATAAAAAAAATCGTACCATGAAAACAGATATAGAATTCACCGAAAAAGAAAAAGGTAGTATATTAAAAAATCTTAAAGATGTTATAGAATCTCCAAAAAAACTTAGATTTAATACCGATAATTTTAGTGCTGATATTAATAAACAAATTAAAGATTCATTAAGCAAATCTAGCGAAGTTGGAATCAAAGAAGGCATAAGAAGAGGTTTAAAAGATAGTAGAAATGATCCTATTTCGCTTGCTGTCAAAGAAATAGAAGTAAAACAAATTAAAGACAAGCCCGGTGTTATTGCTGCTTTTGCAAAACAAATTTCAGAAGCTTTACAATTAAGATTAGAAAAAGCTACATTAGATGTTATGAAAATGAACATTAGAGCAGAAGTTGTTCAGGCTAACATAACACAACAAGGTGGAAGCTCAGCTAATCAAGGTGCCTCTACGGGTACTCAGACTGGAAATTCTCCACCCTTTACTTCAGAATCTCCTGAATATATATCACCAGAAGGCTATGAAGATCATTATAAAAAAGCATTAGCACAGGCAAGATCCAAAATTGGTGACAAGTCTTTAGGTGGTAGAAGTGCTGAAGATTTTGCTTTAGAATCAATTGATTCTTTAGTAAAAGCAATAGAAAAAAGAAATAACGATTCATCTAAAGACCCAATAAAAAATGAAATATCTTATGTTAAAACAAGTGTTAGTAATAGAATTAATCGTGCATTAAAAAACAGCAGCAAAGAAGTAAGTATAGATCAACCAACTGGAGTAGATGATGATTCTCCTACTTTAAGTGACTCACTTCAAGATACTAAAACACTTGATCCTCTTCAGGCTTTAGTTAAAAAAAGAAAAGAAAATCAAGATAATTTTGTTAAAGATTTAGAATTTAACGAAGATATTGTTAAAAAAGTTAAATCTCAATATGACCAAAATGAAAAAGCTTTTATATCTTCTTTATTAGAAATTCATAATAAAAATCCAGAATTTGAAACATTTTCAGGCAAACAAAAAGCAGACATTCCTGCAATATTTTCTAAATTTAATGAAAATTTAAAAAAATCTGGAAGAAGAACCTATGAAGAAGATGATTATGATTTGTTTGAAATAATATATGATACTTCTGTAGGTAAATTTTTAGAAGATTATCAAGGTGCATCGAAGACTTCTAATATATCAGGTATTACAAGAAAACCTTTTAATGTTGAAAATTTTGGACATATAAGATTTGGCGGTCTAGATAAATTTATAGAACTTGCTGAATCTTCTGCTGGTGTGCCATCATTTAGGTCTGTAGGTGAAGGTGAATCTAGTGGCTTAGGACAAAATCAACCAGCCGGATTCGATTCATCTCAAAATCAAATATTGATTAGATCATCTTATCTTGATCAAGGTAATGAGTTGAAACAACAAACCATATTAGCTCATGAATTAGTACATAGCTTTTTTGAAGGTTATGGAAAAGAATTAGATGATTTTATTAAAAATATCAACGTAGACCAACAAGTAAATGAACTTAGAAGAATAATTGCCAGAGCCGGTAAAGATAAACTTGATATTAATCAAATTGAAAATTTTGTTAAATTAACCAACGAGGCATTAGGCGGCGCTGGTTTAATAAAGTCTATAGGACAGCCACTATCTTCATTTGATCCAAGGATAAGTAGTTCTGGAAGTCCCACTACCGGCACTTTAAGTGAAATAATAAATTCTCAAAATGTAAGTACAGAGAGTTTACAATTGATGCACTTTGCAAGTGCTGGTAGAGCTCCTAAAATAAAGGAACTTGAAGGATTAAAAGATAGTATTTCAGTTGGCCCTGACGCTTCTGTTTCTGAGTTTACAAATATTCAAAAACAAGCATTGTTAAATGCTGGACAAGAATTTACAACTTCTTTAATTGGTGTTATATCTGCTGGCCGCAGAAGGCAAGATGAAATTAATATGGCTGAAGCAACAGGCGATAAAGCTGGACTTAGAGCAGCATTAAAAAGAAATTCACTATCTGAAGATGAATCTTCATTTGGTTATATTGGTCCAGAACTTTTTGAAGAAATAATGAAAAGATTTGGAAATATACAGGTAAATACATCTAAAGGAATACAAACCTTAACAGGTGATCTAGAAAGACTTGCTAAATCAGCTGCGAATGGAGATGTTGATCCTTTATTCGAGCGATTGGTCAAGATGATAGATTTCTTAGGAAAAGCTGCAGATCAAGTTCCTGATATTTCTCGTGCTGGATTTCAAAATAAATTACAAAATATAACTGAAGAAAATCAAAGTAGTATTTTAGGAACTTCTTTTAGAGAACAAACACTAAGAACTCAGTTGATAGGTGATCAAGCAAATTTAAGGACCAACCTAAGAGAAACTAATAGATTACCTGAATATAGAAACAGAGCAAGAGAGCTTGAAGCAAGAATAGAAACCGACTTACCTGATCATCAGATGAAACAGGCAAAAAGAGCTTTAGAATCTGTTTTAAGAAAAATAGAAGCAGCTGAAAATATACTTCCTTCAAATCAAATTGAAAACTTAAAAAACAAAACAGCTTCTCATGATGATATGTCAGAAAGGTTTGACAGAACAAAATGGTTAACATTATTTCCTGAACAAAATAATGTTGAAGCATACAGAGGTGATATTAATGCTGCTGAAAGTTCCAAGAAAGATCTTGGCACATATATAGAATCTTTAAAACAGGCAAGAAGTCTTGGAGAAGACTTTACATCTAAACTTTCCGATGGTGTTCAAGAAGATATAAAAAATCTTGATTCTTTAACTAATGAATTTAACGAATTAACAAAAATGATTCGTAATGCCAGAAATGAGTTAAAAGATTTTGCTAATGTTGAAATTGAACGTAGAAAAGCATCTGGACAAAAAATTGATTCTAGTTTATTAGCAGCTAGTCATGGACTAACAGAAACGCGGTCAGGATTAATTGAAGGTTTATATAGCAGAAGGTTTGGTACCCATTTTGAACCCTCTATACAGGCAATGAGCGAATTAGATGTATTTACACAGCAGAGACACATTGAAAAATTACAACAAATGGGATTAAAAACATCTTCATTCGATTTACCAAAACCTGAAACAAGATCACAAGGTCTTGATCCTGGAAGTTACGAAGCACAAATAATTGCTCAAAGAGAAAAATTACAAAAAGCTACAGAAGACAGTCGCAAATTTGGAGATGTAAGAAAAACTGTTATACAAATAGAAGAAGAAGGAACTAAAAATTTAAGAATACAGCAAGCCGTTTGGATAAGAAATGGTGAAATAATAGCTGTTAATGCTGAAAAATATAGAGGTATGGCTGGAGCTATGATAGCTCTTGATGGTAGTGTTAAAAGAACATTATCAAGAGTTATGCAATGGGGAGCTGCAAGTTATGCTGTATATTCTGTATTTAATGCATTTAAAAGAACTGTTGATATTGTAGTTGAGTTTGATATGCAGATGAAAATCATGCAATCTTTGACAACTGCATCTGAATCACGCTTAAAAGAATTAGGTAAAACTGCATTACAAGTTGGACAAGAGTATGGTAGGGGTTTTGGAGATGTCTTAAAAACTATGAATGAATTTTTAAGACAAGGTATTGCAGTGCAAGATGTAGCTAATGCTACAAGATCAGCAATGTTACTAGCTAACGTTGCTATGATTGAAGCTGCTGAAGCAAATAAGTTGTTACTTTCTGTTATGAAACAATTTAACTTAGATGGAACTCAATATGAAGAAGTAACTGATAAAATAACTGCATTGGGTGATGCTTATGCTGTTTCAGCAGAAGACGTAGCCCGTGGTATTGCACGATCAGGTTCTACTGCTAAAACATTGGGATTAGATTTAAATCAACTTTCATCAATTATAGCAACGGTAGGTGAGGTAACACAGAAGACAGGAAATGAAGTTGGTACTTCATTTAGAACAATTTTAGCACGTGGCGTATCTCCAACTGCAATTAAATTGTTTGATTCTTTGGGAATTGCTGTTGTAGGTTCTGGTGGTAAACTTAAAGATTTCGGAGATATAATTGATGAAATTGGTGGTAGTTGGGAAAATTTCTCTCAAATTCAAAAAGTTTCTATTGCTGAAGCATTAGGTGGTAGAGTAAGACTAAATGATGTATTCTCGTTATTTGAAAATTATGAAAGATATTTGCAAGGTGTAGATATAGCAACAAACAGTGTTGGTTCTGCTTCAAGAAAAAATGCCATCCTTATGCAGTCTATGGCTAAAGAAATAGAAGCAGCTAAGGCAGCAACACAAGGACTTTTAGTTGCATTAGGTGAAGGTGGTTTAAATGCCACTATTTCTACATTAACATTTGGAATAACTGGCTTAACATCTGCTATTCAAGTTATGAACAATGCTACTGGTGGCTTGGCTGCAAGTGTAGCTGGAGTGGGAGCTGTAGGTGCAGGAGCAATATCTGGTTTAGCAGTACTTGGTCAAAATTTAGGATATACTGGCTTTGGGCAGGGTATGTTTAGAAAAAGAGAACCAGAAACAATATTTACTGGCAAAACTAACGAAGAAGTCCTCAAAATGTTTACTTCTCGTGAAGGAAGAAAAGGTGCTATACAAAATTTAAGTTCTACAGTTTCAACAGAGGGAGCAGGAGCTACATTTGGAGCAGCAACAGCAAGTCGTGGTGGCATAGTGGCAAGAGGAGCTGCTAGTATTGGTATTGTCGGAACTATGCTTGCTGAATTTGCTATATTTGCTGCTGCTTTTGCTGCGCTTGCTGCTGTTGTTCTTGGTGTTGTTAAACTATTTGAACATTTAAATAAAAGTACAAAAAATCTTGTTGATGCTCAAAGTATATTAATAGAAGAATCAAGAGATGCTGAAAGAGCATTAAAAGAATCTTTAGGAAGTTCTAGTTCATCTTTAAGAATTACAGATGGAAGAATAAGACTTAGAGATCAAGAACAGCCAGTTTCAAGTGAAGAAGTTAATAGAATAGGATTAAACTTAGCTCAAGATGAGAGATTCTCTGAATATCTAAGAATAGGAACATCTTCTACAGGTGCTTTTCAGGTTGGATTGAAAGGGCAAGATATAAACAATACTGTAGAAGGTTTAAATAGAATACTTTCAAATTTTGAGAAAAATGTATTAGCTCAAAGTTTAGGTTCTATTAGTGCATTTTCCACATCACAAGATGAAGGAATGTTTAGGGGTCCACTTAGAAGATGGAGAAATGCTCCAGTTCAAGTTACTAGCGGTTTAGGAAGTAATTTTGAATCTATAGAATTTGATTCAGAAGAAGCAAGAAAAATGCTTCAAGCTTTAAATAGTAGAGACCCAAAAGAAGCTGCAAAAGCATATAAAGAACTTAGTGATGTATTAATAGAATTAACACAAAATACAAGCCAACTATTAAGTTTGCAAGGATTTGATTTATCGGAGATTTATGGTGATCCCGCCAAGCTAGCTGATTTTCAACAAAGAGCTAGAATTATGGGCGAAATGATGGCTCCATTTGTAGATAATATTAAAAATCCAAAACTTTTAGCCAAAGGTCAAGAGCAAGAAATTCAAAGATTTGGAACGATGAACCTTGCTAATATGTCTTTGCAAAGTCAAAGTATAAATGTATTTGAATCTTCAGATTTTCTTGATAGGGAAGACCCTTGGGAAAAAATAGCCACAAATGAAATGAAATTTGATCAAAATACAAAAGAATTGGTTGACTTTTCAAGAAGTGTTTCTTATGCATTTGGAAAAATTAAAGATGAAAATGATTTATTGGTAGAATCAGAAAACAAAAGACAAGATGTTCTTGATGCTGTAGGAAAATTTACTATTGGTTTTATTAAAAATACAGAAGATGGTACTATAACTACAAGAATATTCAGTAAAGATATAAATAATAATATTAAAATTCTTGATGAATATGGAGAGACATTAAGAAACTTAACAGAAGAAGAACTAAGTAATGTTGCCTTCTTAACAGACAAAACCAGTAAAGCATTTGATGGTCAAGCATCATCTATTGAAAGATTGACAAGAAGTATAAAAGACCTACAAGATCACTTAAATAGGGTTGCAAATCAATCAGAAGTTATACAAAAACTTTTTGATCAGACAAGGTATGCTTCAACAACAAGACAGGGAATGCTTGGATATACTGCACCAGGTGACTTTGCACAAATGGGCCAAGCTAATATACAAAATTTAAGAGACATAGCATCAATTAGAGATGGCGGAATCTTAAGAGGAAGAAACTCAGGAGTTGTTGCAAATGAAGCCAATGAACTTCAAAACTTTTTATTCTTAAATAATGTTAGTGGTGGAAGAATTGGAAGTGCAATTTCTGGAAGTGGAGTTCAGTTACCAACAAGAACAATTGACTTACTAGATGAATCTATTAAGACACTTTATAATAGAGCAAGAGAAGGAAATGTAACACAAGCAGAGGCTAATAGAGAAATAACAAGTGCAGCAAATGAGTTAGCAAGTTTAAAAAGGTTACAACCCTTACTTGTTGATCAAGCTTATTCTGTTAATCAACGTACAGGACAGGCTACTGAAAACTTCCTAGAATCACAAATAAATACCATTCAATCCCATTTATTGTTGGCTGTAGAACAGGTTGGTCGTAGACAAAATCTTAGCAAAGAAGATGTTAGCATTATCTCTGGTATAAATTTAGCACAAAGTCTTGCAAGTGGTGGTTATATCTCAGATGATAGAACAAGTGATTTGTATCAACTTTTAAATACTTCTCCTTTAGATGATGTATTTAAAAATGCTGAACGAACAGGAAGAACACTTGCAACTGATGCTCCTGACATTGATACATTTGCAGAAAAGCTAAGTGAATATACCCAAGAAACTAGAGGGTCATTACAAAAGACTTTTGATCAATTCAATCAAACATATCAACAAATATTACAAAAGTTTACAAACCAGTATGGTGATGTGTCTGCCTATATGTCACAATACGGATCATTAGAAGCACAGATTGATCCACTAAGATCAGAAGAAGCTGGAAGTTATTTACAAAATGTAAATGATATTTTGGCTGAATTTATAAATAATCTTATTAGAATTAATGAGTTTGATCCATCGGTTATAGGCACTATGGTTGATGGGCTAAATATGATGTTTAAGGTTAACCAAGATATTATAGCAGCGGCAAACTCTTTAATGCAAACAGGTGTTCAAGGAAGATCTGGAACTGGATCACTTATGCAACAAGGTTCAGCTTCTAGAGTCGCGGCTGAACAGCAACGTATGGCCATTTTTGAAGAAATGGAAAAACAAAGAAATAATCCAGAAGCATTGGCAATATTACAAGAAAGAGCTGAGCGTAATGCAGAAAGATTACATCTTGATATAAGTGGAGAAACCGATTATGGTACTCAGGCTGTTTCTATTTATGATAGATTTAGAGCAGGTAGAATAACTGAAGAAGACGAAGCTTCTTTGCAACAAAATCCATTTTTAAAAGAAATATTTGCTGCTTTAAAGCAGGATGAAATTGATGCAGAACAACTTGGAATAAGTGAACAGCATAAAAAAACTACTCCAAGAGATAGAGCATCATTAATTAATGCTATATTAAGTGGAGATCCTCTTCAGTATGAAAAAGGTACTCCTTTTTCAGAACAAATGCAAACTAATCAAAACTTAGTAAGTGTTACAAGAGCAGCAAGGGTTGCTGAATTAGAAAGACCAGAAAAAGAATTTTTAGGAAGATTAAATACTGAAGAAGCACGTGATATGACTATACGTGCTAATCTTGTTAATCTTATTTCTGAAAATGAAGCTATTGAAGCTGCAATTAAAATGGGTAAAATTCAGTATGAAAATACTGATGATGAACTTGGTTTTTTGATGAAAGCATTGTTTAGTAATACACCATTAGATTTAAAAGTAAAAATCCTTCCAGAAAAAATGGATGATTGGTATGAACAAACCAAAGAAAAGGTTTCTAATTTCTTTAGTGATATGTTCCCATCTGCTCCAGTTGAAAAAGATTCTAACTTTACAGAAAAACAAAGAGAACTATTAAAGTCTAACTCTTTATCTTTACTTGAAACTAACAAGCAAATAAATCAAATTGATCCACAAGAAGATTTAGGTCTTGGATTTAGATTTTTTGGTCAAAACCAAGAACAAGGTCAAAAACTTGTTGAAACTATGATTTCTCTTAGAAATAACAAAGAGAGTCTTGATAATATTATAGCTAATCTACCTAAAGATTATGATCCATTTAAAAGAGGTGCTTTAGAAAATCAATCTCAAAAAATGGGTTCTTATCTTTATGACGGAGAAGAAAACTATGTATTTAATACAAGTAAATTATTTGGTGATCCACTAACTAATGTTCTTTCTGGAGAAATAACTCAAGAACAAACTATATTTAAAGATTTAGATCAAGATAAACTTATAGCTCTTTTAAAAATTAATGAAGAAATTCAAAGCTTATTATCTAATAATGATATTTTTCAATTAGCATCTGAAAAGATTGAAATAAATGAACAAGCACAAGATGTTGCACAAAAAGTTGGAGATGTTATAGTGTCAGCAGTTACAAGGGTAGCAGAAGCAAGTCAAGTAGCTGTTGATAATGCTAGCACTTTTGACCCTCCTGTTATTAAAACTTCTACAGAAGATATTAAAAAAGAAGTTGAAGTTGTGAAAGAAGTTCAAAAATCTTCTATGTTAGATAACCTTTGGAATAATGCAATAGATGCTTTAGATTTTTCAAGCAGCAATTCTGGTATTAATAAATTAATAGACAATACCATGAATAGTAAAATTGGAAGAGGGATTGATAAATTAAGCACGACAGTTCCAGGCAAATACATATCTAATGAAATAATAAATAAAGAAGAAGTAATTTTAAATAAAATTGATAATTTTATGGATGAAAAAGATTCTGTTCAACGAAATCTTTCCAATGCAAATGTAAGTGCAGGAACTGTATCAATATATACAACATCTTTAGTAAATACAGTTAGCAACGAAGTTATTCCTAAACATCATAGTGGAGTTTTAGCTGGAGATGAACATTTAGCTATTCTACAAGAAGGAGAAGCAGTCATACCAAGAGGGTTGGTAGGTATGATTCCAAAACCATTACTTGATTCTCTGCCAAAAAATGGAAAATTAAATGGTATGATTTCTTCTGTAGATTCTATTGCAAATAAAACAATGAAATCTCTTCCAAAATTCCACAATGGACTAGGACTAACCTCAGCAGCAACCAATACGTTAAACATTGAAATAGAAACTTTAACTAGAGAAATTAATAATCTTTCACGTGCAATAAGAGAAATTAATTATACTCAGACAAAGGATAATGATGGGGCAAACGAAGGAATGATTGAGATGTTTAAATTGATGTATGATGGTTTTATTGAATTAAAAAATTCTCAATCTAATATAGCAGATTCAATTGGAAGAACTATATCTGAATCATTATTAAAAGTAAATGACATAACAACTAATGAGATTAATTCTGATAATAATAACAAAACTAACAGATTAGATTTGTTTATCAATGGTGAAACTAAAGTTTCTGTAGACTTTAATGCAGATGAAATAGGAAACACAACTAATGATGTAGCACAAAGAGTTATTCAATATATTCAACAAAATCCATCTTTTTTAGCAAGAATGATTGAAAATCAACCAATAATAGGAATGGAATGATGAGTGTAGATACAGATTCAGGGACTGGAAATTTTAATTCTGAAACTAAAGAATTTGGAATGGGCTTTCATCCTATTTGGGGATTTATACTCCACAGTGAAAGTGTTAGTATAGATTCTTCACAAGTTGATGATGAATTTAGGGTTCGCGGTTTTTCTCATACATTAAATATTAGTGGAGTTTTAACAAGACACCATGCTAAGGAATATAATCCAGATGAACCCGTATTGTTGAATGCAAAAGATAAACTGGCTAATTACTTTTATAATAATAAAACTGTTGACTTAGGAATCAATCAAGGTTTATTTCCTTCTATTCCAACTGGTGAAACAGTAGACTGGAAACCAGTTTCTTTAAATATAAATGAAGGAACTTACGTTAATGAATTAAGATATACAGCAACTTTGGTATATTCAAGATACCCAAAAGATAGTGAAATAAAAAGCATAACTCTTTTTGGTAAACAATTTTGGGATGGAAGTACTGTTTCATACAGAAGAAGCTATGATAGACAAAGTAAAAAAATTACCCAAATAACAGGTGTAAATGGAAGTATCAAATCTCCTGACAATATGAGTTGGGACAAAGCACTCTTTTATTTTGATCAAGCAAATTCACTTCAGGTAACTGCTGTTACTTCTAATAAAGATATTACAGAAGTAGAAGCAACAAAGAATTTTGATCAACAAACAGTAACATATAATGTTAGTGGTTATAATGTATTAGATCAAGGTGATGCTGCTTCTACTGTTATTAATTTATTTGGACATAATTGGCCTGGAACAGTAGAAATATCTATAGAGAATGGTGGATTACGTGATACTCATTTAGTTGGAATAGATGCAATTCAGCAAAATATATCTTTTAATTTAAGTATTACAGCTCCAGAAGATATGGAATTTTCTGATGCAATGAAGCATTATCAGTATGCAATAGGTATGATTCCAAAGAAAAAATACCCTACTTTTGGTGATCCTTATTATAGGTTTGGACTAAGTGGAGATTGGGAAATTGAAAGAGTTTCTCCGTCATTTAATCCAAACAGAAAAACTGTAAATGTTGCTATAACTGGATATAGAATAATAAGAAGAAGACCTGTTCAAAAGACACAAAAAGCAGTTAATTCTGGTCAACCCTTTCTATGGTCTGGAGCTTCTATAAATTATTCAGCTTCTAATGATATAGAATCTTTAATATTTTCTGAACAAGTAAGTGCCAGTGGCCAAGCTCAAATACCTCATGATATGACAGAAGCAGAAGCTAAGTTTATAGAATCAGAAATTAATAACTTAAAAATATTTGATCATATTAAATATCCTGGGTATAAACTATTAGGAAAAAATGCATATTATGATCAGATAGAAAGAACATTAACTTTTTCTTTTCAATTAAAGAAGTTAGATTTTTTTGATCCATTTTTTGTTTCTGGTTCTTCTGTGAGATATAGAAGTCCTAATGATCCAGACAGAAAAATTGGATTTTCTTATGGGGTTTTCTCTGGAATAGAAGGTTTGCAATTTGATATACAGATTAAAGAAGACTACTCTAGAACAGAAGAAGATGATAGATCTTTTTCATTCAATGTGAGTGGAAGACTTTTGTCTGTTATGGAAAATGGAAAACCAATATCAGCACCTAATTCAGTAGAGTCTGTATTAGATAAACTTTGGCAAACTTACGTCATACAAGATAAAAAATTAAATAAAAATAATTATATATGCAATAGCGCATCTCGTTCAATTTCAATAAATCGTATGGAAGCTACCTTCAATATATCGTTTACTGATTTTGGAAGAGAAGATTCAGATGGTAGAAATTATTTTTATTTTCCAGAAAATATGGGAAGTTCTGGTTTACTTGTTTCTGGCACATTTGATATTGACTCTCCAATAATGAGATATAATACATCAACAGATGGGTGGAGTGATGGTTTAGTATTCCAAGAAGGTGGTTTGAATGTAAGAACAATTACCTTAAGTGCCGCAGTGCATAAGAAAGAATTTGAAAATAATAGATATAGAAATAAATGGGCAAATATTGAAGAAAATATAAGAAGAAATGGATATCTTGTACTTAAAGGCTATAAGGGAAGAATCAAAAGATTAAATTTGAGTGGTATAAATCTTGTTAAAAAAACTGCAAGAGTAACTGCAACGATAGAAGTACAGCCTGATGTTCGTGGTACAAATAGCCCAAGCTTGGTTAGAAGTTAAAATGTAATGTGACTTTTGGATTGGACTTGTAAATGTTAAACAAACATAACAATAGAAAATTATCTTATACTGTTCAAGGTATTAATGGAAACTTTGATGTCACAGTTACTTCTTTTTCTATTAAATCTGGAGAAACACCTAATGAAATTACATTTAGGGTAATGATGGATGATAGATATAATGAAAATAATATTCCATTAAGAGCTGGAACAAGATATGATCAAGGGGAAGTTGTAAGAATATCTTTTAAAAATTCAGAGAATAAGGTATCAAATTATTTCTTCCAATTAACAATAATGAATATAACCACCCGTGGAAATGAAAGATATTTTACATATAGGGGAAAAGATCTTTTAAGACTTTGGGGGAAAGGTCAAAAAGTTTGGAAAAGATATAATGAAATAGATGATAGAGATTATTATAACTCTACAAAAGCAAACTATGGTTTTTATTGGACAGATCAGAATGGTCTTGTTCAATTTAAAGAAGCTAATGTAGATTCTCCAGATTTTAATGAAAGACTTGGATTAATAGATGCATATCATGCTATTATGGATATTTTTTATTCTCCAAAAAGAGAAATACTTACAAAGCGTGGTAATTTATCAAACTATCCAAGATTGGTCTTTGATCCATCTGTAAGAAATTATCTTTCAACATATATATTACCATACAAGCAATATCTACCATCAGATATTATTACTGCTATTTTAGATATTCTTAGAGAGATAAATAACAAATTTACAATATATTCATACTCGAATGGTAGAAATTTAGGTGATCATATTTTACTTATAACCATGCTTGGAAAAGGTCCAAGGATAGTTGGTAAAACCAATACCAGTAAAAATCTAAATATGGAAGAATTTGTAAATAGAACTCATAATCCAAAGGGGTTATCACTTGCAATAATAAGAGATGAACTATCCATTAATACAGAGAATCAAATTGATGCAGTTAAATATAAAGGTAATCTTAGACAATATTTTGTTAGAAATGCTTGGCTTGTTCCAGCATGGAAATGGTGGGAAGATTATACATTAGTAGTTAGAAATGCCACTACATTAAAAATGATTTCTCCTTATGTAATAGACCCTGCAAGTGGTGGACAAGTTGCTAATCCAGAATATCCTATGTGGATGTGGGAAGTACTTAACCATCCTGCTTATCAAGTTTTATTTAGTTATTCTCATGTCTTTGAAAGAAATACTCCTACCGATCCATCTGGAAGAAAAATACTTTTTAATGCAATTAATAATCTTTGGTCAACACTACTTGTTAAATTAAGACAAATCCCGGACAATGAAAGAAATAAATTTTTAGTTAATCTTTGTTGTTTTGATTATAAAATAAAGCCTGACGATCCATTTCATAAGTATAGATTTAAAAGATTTATTGCTATTCCTTCTGATAGACCAGATTTAATCCCAAAAATAACTCCGCAAAATGGATGGGATCATCCAGATTTATTGAGATTTAAAAATATTTCAGATACACTGGTTGATGGAAGAAGAAATGATATAAGTTTAAAATATTTTTCTAGAGATTTAAGAAAATCAGATACATATAGACTAAGAATTCCTGTTGTTGTCGAGTCTGAGTTGCCAAATTATACTGAAGCAAATGGTTTAAGTTTTGGTAAAAATCCAGATTTAGTAAGTGGAACAACTATGTATGGAACTCCATTGGAATGGAGACAAATAGAAGTTTCTCAAATAGAAGGCAAAGATGGCTTTTTTTGGATACAAGACCCTGAAAGTTCTTCAATTTATATAGATCAGGGTACTTTAGTTGCTGGTTCTATAGAAGGAGATGTTACAGGAGATAATGTAACTTGGTATAGAGGCAGTGAAGCTGGTCCAGGTCAACCAACAAACAGAAATGATGATCCAAGATTGGAATATTTTAGAGCGCCGTTTATGAGTGTTGGTGGAGTAACTGGAATGACATTTCAATCTGAGTCTCTTTATTTCAGGGCAAGAATGAGGGCTACGTTCTACTTTACAAAAGAAGAAACGTTAAGATCAAAATATTTTGGTGGAGAATCTGATCCAAATGCTCCTTCTTGGTATTTTGATCAAATTTTCCCTGATCCAAGATATAATGATCCTTGGTTGGCTGGAATAGTTACTCCAAGTGATATTGGTGTGTCTAAGCCAGTTGATTTATCAAGTCCTTCAACAAGATATGGATTTGTTGAAGATACCACAATGATGTGGCAATCATCTTACAGTCCATTTGATCCTTCTGCAACTTATACTGTTGGTCCAGATGGAACAAGTGGATATTGGGTAAATCTTGGTGATCCTACTGATCCAACGAATAGGGGTATTTTGCAGAATGGATTACTTCCAAAAGCAGATGATATAAGTGTTTATGGAAGATTATACGTAGTTTTATCTTGGCCTCACAGAGATGACAGATACTTGTTAAGACAAAAAGCAATACTTAAATTGTTAGAAAATATTGATCCTCAATTTGGAGGAACTTTAGAAACACTAGAAATGTTTGAGCTTGGAACTACCGATCTTGTTCAAGGTGGCAGCGATGGTATAGGTTTAGGTTCCGTTACATATAAAGGCTATAGAATCCCTATTAGCGGCTATAGTACGTCATTTCCTGATGGTAGAACAATCCTAGAATTTGATACCACGCCTTTAGTTTTGGGAAAAATGTTTCAGCGGGAAAAAGTAACAAACATAAGGGCTCAGGAGATTTTAAGAACTTTTGCAGACGAAAAAAATGCTTTAAATCCCAATCAAGTAATTGTAGATGGTACATATAAACCACAAGCAAAACCAGGAGAAGTATCATCAGGATTTACTGATCCACACAAAGCAGACAAACCAGTTGTGTATTATAGAACTGCTGATGAGAATTATGGAAAACAAGCATTAAACATACCTAGTCCTGATATGAACAATGCTCAAAAAGTTGTTCAAAGTATGTCAAGTTCTGTTCTTCCACAAGACGAGGCATCAAGAGAATCTGTATTAAAAAATGCACTTTCTGCATATCCTGAAATGGATGGATTTGATACTAAAACTGATTCTAGGACTGGATTATGAGCGAAGAATTTATTGTACCAGATAAATATAGTTTTCCAGAAACATCTTCTAGAGAACACTGGCATACTCCTTCAAGTGGTGGAGAAATTTGCTGGAATAACCAGCAATGGGCCACAAGAATGAATGCCATCATTAAAGAATATAATAAAACTATTGATGAAAAACTTAGACTTCTTGGTGGAGAGCAAGATCATATACCATATATTTCAGTTCCTCCACATCCCACAAGAGCTTATAACGTTCATCATCATACCAGTGAATTTGATGGTGGCCTTATATTTGGTGCTGGACTTCATGATCATAGGAGTTTAGCAGAAGGTGGATTTGCTTATGCTGTATATCATCCAGGCACTTCTTTGCCAAGTAAAGCATACGAAATAGAAGAAGTTTATCAATAATTCTGGTTTGGATTGGATTGTAAATTGTTTCAAACAATAAGAAGACTTGACAATTCTTTACTTGGAACAAATGAATTATTTGGAGTTCCTGAAGGTAGAGAAAATGCAACCGAAGAACAGGTCTTGGCTTGGTTAGAAAAAAGACACGAAAACAAAGAAGGCGCCAGTGGGAAAGTCTTTAGAAATCTTCATTCTCATTTTCTTTTAGATTGGAGTGAGATTGATATTCCTAATCCAGCATTTTCTAGAAGAGAACTTGATTTATCTTTAAAGATGTGGCCAGAGGTTGCTTCTCCTTATAAATTTCCTGAATATATCTATGAATTTGATGATTCAGTAGTTCCCTCTGGAATAGGCCCAGGCCCTTCTGGAGAAGGTAGATTTCTTTCTCAAGAACAAATAACTATAGAACCACCTCTTTATGATGACAACTTAAATCTTATTAATCAAGATGTAGAAGTTAGAATTGTAAAACAAGGATTTTCTTTACTTGGTCCAGTAGAGTCAGGAATGAATTTTCTACCGCAAGGATCAACAAGTGGTTATTTCATTCCTGATGGTGAATTCGGAATAAGAGTATATACTACTTATAATCCATCTGGTCTTATTCCTGTTAAAGCAAAGAGACCAGGCAATATATATGACATCAGTCCAGGAGAAGTTCTTCATTGTGCCCCTCATCATTGGTTAGCAGAAGATAGACAAAATGAAGTTTATGGAAAAGATTATCTAACCGCTGGTGGTAGTGGATTTATGATAGGAGGATCAGAAGTTGGACCTCCAGCAGCTTCTGGTTTGATTCAAGCTTCAGCTTCAGGTGGAATGAATACAACATTTTTTGATGCTATGGATTTAGGTCCAAATCAAGAAATGTTTGATGATAATTTTTGGGAATGGTATAGATGGGAAGATGAAGCAGATGAGTATAGAAAATTTTTCTTTAACAAGATACAGGCACAATTCATACCTAGAAATGGTGAAGCTTATGGGATGTTACTTCATAATGTCATAGGGATGAGTCAAGGTGGTAACAATGATCGTGCTTGGGTTGATCCAATTTATTATGATCAAATATCTCCCACAATGCATCACAAGATGTTTAGAGATGTTTCTCATTGTTATAAAGTTGATAAATGTAATTTTGCAAAGAATGTATCTTCTCCAGAAGTTGGTGGCGAGGTCTTTTTAATAGAAGATAAAGGTTTTAAAAAGAATGAATATGCTCAGATTTCTGATGGTGATGCATATTGTAGATATAGACAATCAGAAGCTGATGCAAGTAGAAAATCAAATATGAAATTGGGTGGAGATTGGGATAGATATTGTAAATATGCAGGAGTTCCACAAAGAGCAATTGAATTTGATGAAAATTATAAAATATTATTACGAGATATTTTAAGACCATTTCGAATATATGGTATATATTATTGGAGTGGATTTTTTAATGAAGAACAATTCGCTTCACAAGAACCTGTTGGTAATGGGTATTCTTTAGTTTCTATAAAACAATTACCAGCTACAAATACTCATCGGTATATTTTAGGACAAATGAATTATGAAGAAGGAGTTGAAGGTTCTCATCCAGAAGAAAATGATATTCCTGCTGGAAAAATTTTGTTTTTTTATACAAATCCTGCTCCAGAAGAACCTCCTAGTTCATATCAAGATCAAGATGCTATATATACAGCACACAAAAACAGTAAAGTTTTTGCATATTTATGGCAAGAAACTCATGAAGGTAAAAAAAGATGGTTAGTAGAATTAAAAGATGATTATGTAAGTCCAGCATATAGAGTTTCTGAATTTCAAGTATTTGATGCAATTAAAGGAGGAGAAAATCCTTTTGTCAAAGATAAGAAATTTACTGGTAAAAATGCTGGAGGATTAAGGTTTAGATTAGAAAAAAATCCAGATTCCGGAGTTTGGAGAGTTGAATATCCTTATGACATTAATCCAAGTGGATTTTTCAATCTTGAAGGTGGCAATGTTCAACTTACAGGAATAACAGATGAAGCTGCACAGATTCACTATTTTAATTCTGGTTTACCTCCCGTATTTGTAGATGTTCCAAGTTGTTTGTCAAAAGGTACAGTTAGACCAGTTGGACTTCCAGGTGAAATAATAGAAAAAAAATCTATCTTTTGGAAATCTCCTACTGTTATAAAATGGGATCATATATTAGAATTACATGATAAACTTTTAGAGCCTACAAACGAAGAAGAGAAATATGATACACCTATGGAATCATCTATGTCTGCGGATGGTAAAATCTTATATAGTGAGGATAGATTAGAGCCATCAGATGTTATGGGTGGACTTGTTAAAAAAGATGAACCTAATCACATTTTGATAGGATCATTTCAAGATGGTATTTCTGGAACTGGAATGGTTAGTAATGGAGACACTCCATATAGTGATATAATTTTACTGAGTGATGTTTTACATGCTCGCAATATGGTTCTTCCTATGATACCATACAGACTAGCACCATATATATCTAATGAAACTGCCGAATACTTTGATGATGATATACAAGATTTTGCTACAAGACAAACAGAACCACATCATTTAACAGTAAAAAGATATGGTTTTAGAGAACCTGGCATTTATTGCTTTATGAGTAATTACCTTGATGGAAATAAGCTGGATGAAGATGTTAGCTATACCATTATGGTTCCTGTAAGTCAAAATCCATTTATAACATCCAGCGAAATGGAAGGACACTCACCCGGTGAAAGAAATAAAATATATAGAATCTTTCATCCTAATGGTATGAGATGGTGGAAAGATAATGGACTGCTTGGTTGTGGTATTCAGTATGGAAAAGTAGATTCTGATTCTGGATATTTAGGCTATGGAGAGGCAGGCGCAAGGGGTAGTGGACTGACACAAGTTGGTACCGCAGTGGTTAACTTCTTTAGACAAAATTTACCTTTAGATAAAGAATTAGTTGCTTGTTATTTAAGGTTACGTCCTACCTATGCTAATGAAATTAGTTCTTATGTTGTAAAAACTGCTGGAGGAGGAAGGCAGTGGATAAATGGCAATTCTGCATTTTATAATGTTACTTTTACAAATCCAGCATTTGATAATTATTTTGATGCACTTAATGGTTTAGAAAGTTACAATAATGTAGATTATGAATTAAGATTAATATGGGAAGAAGAGCATCAGCATGATGGACAGATGTATAACTATCCATTTAATGAGAATCGAGCATTTTGTAAAGCACTTAAATTTAAAAGACAACTTTGCGGTGATTTTGAATTTCCGTGGCAAGGAAGTTTAGAAGAAGCTGGTCCAGTAACAAAACCATCTGGAGGTGATGATACTTTTTTTGATCAATATGATTTAGAAAGAACCAAAAGGGGTCATTTCTTAGATAATATAGATATTACAGTAAAAGCAGGAACGGAAGTTTTAACATTTAAAACGGGACAAAGATCAAAAGCATGGTATGAAACTTGGATGCCTACATTTATGAATGGAGTACATTCAAAAACTGACTGTTTTGGTTTATGTTCTCGATTAGATTATGATGAAGGTGGCAATGTTGATAGTAACAACAAAGGTCGAGGAATGGGTTATGCTTGCGACTCTGGAGGTTGGGCAAAAGATCATAGAGTATTTGATATTACAAACGTTGCCAGAAAAGCATATATAAGTGATCGCTTTGATGCTAAGTATAGTGCCGTAGTTGATTTAACAATATCTGATATGGGTGAATCATACAATCTTGTGTTGTTGCAGCCAGAGCCCAAAACTAATTATATTAGTTTGGGTGAAGTTGCCATATTTGACAGGGTAACAGATTCAAGTGAAGGTTTATTTTATGAAAATCTTATTGAAAATAATATTCCATTTGGAACTGAAGGGCAAATTAATTATGCAGTAATAAATCTTAAACAAATTCCTCCTCCAAGAATTGTAGAGGGAGTAACTCTAATTGATGACCCGGTTTCAGTTGCTTCAACAAGAAAATTAAGGGATAACTGTATAGTAGAAACTTTTAAATCTACTGCCGAGGGTGTTTTAGAAAAAGATGTTGCACCATATCTTGCTATATTTGCAAGACCAAAACTTAAAATGGCTGCGCAAGCTGGTGGATGGAGACTTATAAAATCAATTACTGAACCTTCATCTCAAGAAGATGAAGGTAGTAATTTTTCTTTAACAATTAATCACACTTTAATAAACTATTCTCAATTTAGAGAAGTCATGGTGATTAGTAATTTAAAAATAACGTCATTTGAAGTTCTTGGATGGATAACAGAGTCTTGGCCAAGTCAAGTTCCGATGACTGATCCTCCTATTTTTGAAACTCACATGTTTGATAAAATTATTGTTGATAAAATTTTTGATAAAGATGCTGGAGATTATGCTTTAGCATTTTTACAAGTTCCAGCTACAAAAATATATGAAGTATTAGTTGCTCCGATGTTGCCAAGTAATTTTGAAAATGGATTTAATTGTTTTAAAAATGGAGAAACATCTTTAAAGTTAACATATAAAGGATTGTTTGATCCAAACAATATGCCAGAATTTGTGTGGGAAGTAGAAAACAAAGATACACCAGAAGAAAGATGGTATGTTGTATCTGGCGAGTATGCATACAGTTCTTCTATGAATGCAGTTATATTGCCAACAATTTATAAATTTAATAAAATACCAAAAATAGACGATCCAGACAAATTAATAAATACAAAGGTTGCTTCTTTAGAATCTTTGGGTGTAACAGTTTCTTATGTTTCTGGTAGAGGTGCAAAGTCAGAAATTAAAATTATTGCATCAGGAAGTGGGCCTGGATATGATGTTGATCCAGATACAATAATAGAAGTAACTGACATTGGTGCATCTCAACTTGGAACTCCCTCTGGTGAATTTTATGGAACAGAATATTTGCCCTGGAGTTGTACAAATAAAAACGAGTTAAAAGGTGGATATTTAGAAGGTGAAATTCCAGATAATGCCAATGCTCCTTTAGAAAATTATTTTACTCCCAGAAATGGAATAGAAACAAAAGCATGGAGTTCTTACTGTAAAGGTTTATTAGAAGTTTATGGTGAACCAGATATGTTAATAAACGCTGGTGAATTTATGGCCCCTGCTTTCGTTGAAGATACTGATCCTGTTACTGGAGAAAAAAGAGTAAATAATTTAAAGTTTGAATCTGGTATTGATCCTTATCGTGTTCCTAATGGGGGAAGATTACCTTTAAATATAAATATAGAACTTTCTACAAGTGATGGTATTGATCTATATGGATCAGAAGATGAATATAGAAAAAAACAAGTAGCATATATTCCAGAAGTATATGTATATTTAAGAGAAAGGGTTCCAGATTTTTTCCAAGATTCACAAACAACTTGGAGTCTTAACTTAGGATAATGAACATTAAATTTAAATACAATAGTTATAATTATGATAATATGATAGCAATAAATTACGGAGATTGGAAATAATGTCAACACCCAGAATAAGATGTCACTTAATTCCAACTTCTTATGAACCATCATTAGATATATCTGAAAGTTATGATGGTCATGATATTAGAACTATCACTTTGTCTTCTGGAATCTCTCATAGAGAATGTAGGTTGATTGAAAAAGCAGTAAATGGAAGGTGGTTTAGTCCTTCTGATCCAAATACTGGATTTGAAAGACATAACTTAATTAAACTTACACAAGACTCATCTGATATATCTGGAAAAACTTTTATTATAGATTATTCAACTGAAAAAGATGGTTATCCAGTTTTAAACTTTTTTGATGAATGTAATTGGACATATTGTGCTGATCCTGTTGGAAATCCTTCAGTATTTACCGAGCAAGAATGGGTAATGGATCATGGAGAATATGGTGGAGTTGCAACAATAATAGAACATCTTCAACATCAAATATTCATAGAAAAGCCTTCAAATTTTATAGGAATTGCAGGTGCAACACCAAGTAATTTTACAATACCATATACTTATATACCACGTGTAGGTGGATATAGCTTAAATCTTAACGAGAATGGTTATCCAAATGGAGGACTAAACTTTATAGGTAATATTTTTCCAGTATATCCTGATTACAATAGTACAAAACAAGAATGGGATTGGGATGGAGAATTAAACTATATATTTGAATATTCTAATGGTAAGAATAAAATAATATTTTCTCAACCAATTTTTAATAATATAATCAGACAATTTCCAAATAACCCATCAGATACTTCTGTATATAATGTTTATTTTAGAGGTCATATTTATAGAACAAATAACATACACTCTACAAGTATGTCTGGTGTGTCTGAATCAGAATCTTCTGTATATTATGCCGTGCCTCACGATGATA
The DNA here is from genome assembly GCA_964409345.1 of uncultured Flavobacterium sp. Lineage (GTDB taxonomy): Bacteria > Bacteroidota > Bacteroidia > Flavobacteriales > Flavobacteriaceae > Flavobacterium. The sequence continues at coordinate 60,348 of CAYPCZ010000001.1, forward strand.
TTATTCCTATGACATGTGGAATTCCAAGAATATTAAATACAAGTGATATTGAAGTTTCTATAAGTAATAGTATTTTTCATGATCAAGGCCTTATAGCTTTCAGTCCTTCTAATTATCCTCCTTCTAATTTTAAGATATTTTTAGATTCATATCAATATCATTCTTGGATTAGATTAGCAAATGATATGACAAATGATTTGCTATTTAGAGTTTATATAAAAGATTCAATAAACAGAATTGATGTTTATAACTATGACAATTCAACTGATCCTCTTGGTGAACATGGACATATTACAAATAATACCTCTGGAGAAGAACAAACTCAACAGGAGTTAATAAATTACACATGGGCAGATATTAAAATTACAAATGAAATTGATCCAAATCCAAGTGATCCTCCTAACTTATTAGACTTTTATATTGATGCTTTTCCAAGAGGGAGATTAACTGGAACACAAGATAACGAACAAATTATACAAGGCCAAGGCGGTTTAGTAGAAAGAGATAGACCTTGGGATCACCAAGAAGGAAGTAGATCAGAAACTGATCAATCTTGTTTTATAAGAGTGGTTAAAAATTATAATCTTTTATATAATAAACCTTCTGATTCTCCAAATAATCCACCTGCTGGTCATAATTCAAATGATAGATTTTATGGAAATCCAATGAGACAAATGAATGCTGCACAAGCTTGGAGAATTAAATATTGGTACAACAATAATACCTCAGTTGGAACATCAGGTAAAAGATTCTTATTAGAAACAAGTGATAATATTATGGCAGATGCTCAAACTGGAGCAGCTATAACCATGTTGGCTGGAGATATATTATATGCAAGAATTATACATATTTTATATGATGGTATTTCTCAGGTTCCAGTAACAGTAGCGGCAGCTCCAAAGTATTGGTCTATAGGCATTAGAGGTGACTATTTAAGTGGGAACTAATTATGAGTAAAGAAATAGAATTTTACTACAACGAGCTGTGTCCATTTTTTATGGTAAATGAATTCTGGAAAAGAGCTGAAAGTTCTGGTAATGCAAATATGTTGTTTTATGACAAACAAATTGCCAGAGAAATTACAGCTTTGTATAATTTTCATAGCTTTAATTTTATAAAAGTCATTAATAGAAGTAATAAAATCTTAATAAGAACTGATATAGCAGGTTCTTTACATGATGATCCCACATTACCTGCAAATGACGGTACTGGCACAAGAAATCAAGAAGGTACCGCTGTTGAAACTTCTAATTCTCCTCCTTTTTCTTGGGGTTTATTGTGGCCTTTGATGGAAAGATATAAATCCATACATTTAAATCAGTATTCTGAAAGTGACCAAGAGACTTTTGATAAATCTATATTTTCTTATCCATCTATAAATCAAGAAGAAGCTAGAAAGATAAGAGAAAGTTTTAACCAAGCAAGAGAATCAGATGGTGGTAATCCTGGAAGTTACTCTTATTCATTAAATCATAACAACATCATGTCAAATTATGGAACTTGGCCGAAAAAATTAATGATGGCTCCAGATTCAGATTATAAAGATGGTAATCTATTTGAAAATTATGATTTTACTGGAACATCTTCTGCTGTACCAGGTATGGGAGTTTCCAAACCAAACAAATGGAATTTACAGTTTGATATTTTAGATACAACAAATGCACAGTTTTGTCCAAAACTTGAAACTACAAATGGTCAACAAGTGGTTTCAATTAAGTCTGGATATGACAATATAAATTCTTTAGATGTAAATCCACAGTTTTGGGACTGGTATGGAATATATCAAAATTATATATGTACTCCACACTGGAAACGAGAAAACTCTAGCCCTAGTAGGTATAGACATGAATTTTCTTCTTTATCAGGTGAAAGTATAATAAATCATCCAGACAACACTGGATTCGACAATGAGTTTTTTGATATTTCTGAAAATTATTTTTGGAATATGGTATACAAGTCTGATTCTATATCTCATACAGAATTGTGGGAAACAGACAGAAATACAGATGAAGAGTTGTGGTTCAATTTTGATAATGATGGAACTGTTAGTGATTCTTATGGCTCAACAACAAAGATTAGACATGAATTTGGTGATCCAGTTACTGAACCCTCATTGTTCAAGCAATATTTTTCCAGATTCAATGCACGTACAAGAAAGAAAGATAATAATTGGTATGATTGGGAATATTTAGATGTTGCAATTTCAGAAGATACACCACTAGGTATCTCCCCTAATTTCTTTTTAGGAGAAGTTGATTCTCCAACTATATATGAATTTCAAATGGGTCAAAGAGGTGGTAGGGGAAAATCTTTTGTTTTGTCTTTAGAAAAAGAAAATACAAGTTGTTTTTTATCTAAATATATTGATATATCTGATTTAGATAATAGAAAAATCTATAGCGGAGATTGGTTTCAATATGAGATAAATATAGATTCTTCTAGTGTTGATAATAATTTTGGAATAAGGTTGGGTTTAGTTGAAAATAAGTCTGATCTTGATTCTGAAATATCATATACCACAATTATATCTTCAAATAGTATAAACGATTGGGAAAAAGTTCATATTGATTTATCTGAATATGTTGGAAAATTTGTTAGAAGAATTGAATTTGTTTTTAGCTCTTCCAATTCTACTGTAGGAAAATGTTTAGCTTATTTTAATGAAGTACAATTTATAAATAATTATGAAAAATTTTCTGGAAGACAGTTTATGATTTCTGCCAGATATAAAACTGATAATTTAGAATCTCCTGTTGGAAATATAAAAACAGATTATAACAAACCACATTTTAAATTTTCAGCCAAATTAGAAGATCAGTTTGGAAATACTACTTATAAACTTCTAGATATGCATTATTTTGGTGAAAGTAATTCACAAAAATTCACATGGATAAAAGGTGCTATTCAGATTCCTGCTGAACATAATTTGTCAGAAATTATTGTGGGAGTTGGAATATATAAGAACATTCCAAGTGTGGTAGAATCAGAATTAATTGGTCCATACGGAACAGTTGATAATGGTGGAAGTTTAAAAATAGAAAGACTGTCATTAGAGCCGACATCTAGATTGTATTTAGCTGGTATTTATTCTTTAGATACTGGAAATGGAAATGATGATTTTGGTTCTAATAACTTTATACCTATTGAATCTTTTGGATGGAAAGCTTGGGCATTGCAAATTTTAGCAAAATACTTTGAAGCATGGGATGAACTTTAATGGCATTTTCTAATACTGATTTAGAGTTTTATTTTTTAGATGATAACAATTCTCCAAATCCTAGCGTTGATTGGAATGCATATAGAAATGCTCTTGTTTGGAATAAGTGGGGAGTAAGAACTTCATCTTCTGGTGGAACTGTAGGAAATGCTACAGAAACTTTTAATGATTTATACAATGATAACTCAGAAGCTCTTTCTAGATCAGCTTTCTTTTTAAGAGGAAAATATCAAGCCATTGCAGCTGCCGCTGGATTTAATATGACAAGAGATTATATTATTGATAGTGGAGATGCACTACTTGGAGATAATTATCCTATTTATCAATACACTTGGGTTGCTATACAAAATAGAAACACAACATCTGATCATTGTTATAGAATGAGCTGTTCATCTGGAAGAGGTCCAAATTTTACACCAAATCCAAGTTCTTCTGTTAATGATGCTCAAAATTATTTGAGTTTTAGATGGATGGGTATTATTGACGGAAGTAATCTTATTACTTTAAATAATCTTTTAATTGATAATTTTCCACATCAAGCTTCAATACAACAAAGAGATGGTAATTATAATTTTATATCTGAGTATAATTGGTGGGATGCTTTAGGACTGGCAACTGCTAGTAAAAAGATTTTTCATGGATATAACAATCAATTTAATTACAATCTTAATAATACAACTTTTCATCCACATCAAATTAATAGATGGATAGCAGAAAATGACAGTTCAAATAATCCAACTGGAAGAAATCATCACTGTATAGACATTCCAGCAGGCAAAACAGCAATTGGAATAGTATGTATAACTAGAGATTGGCAACAAGCACAACAAGGAGATCAAAGTTTAAATGTAACTTCTGCATCAAGTTATGGATGGAAATATGTAGAAACTGATTGCGAATTTGATTATTTGGTGATTGCATAAGTGGCTACTATATCTTTTGACTTTAGAGTTGGATCAAAAGTAATAGATTCTTATATTCAACATTCTTCACTTAGAAGATCTTTGGAATATGAGATTAAAGAAAGTGTAAAAAATCATACATTAAGAAGATCTTTGGAATATGAGATTAAAGAATCTTTTTCTAATTTTACATTAAGAAGATCTTTGGAATATGAGATTGGTGGTTTTTTATCTAAGTCTATCCTAAAAAGATCTTTGGAATATAAATTAGATACAATGCCAGATTTTGAATCTAATCAAACAAGATTATTACAAAAAGTTTTACAACCAATATCTCAAGTTAAAGTTCAAAACAGAAAATTAATTCATGTTTATAATCCAAGATTTAAATATATAGAAGAAATTAGAGTTGGCTCTAAAGCAAATAGATCAGTTGGGATTCAACCATCTTTTGATATGATCTTTTCTAACCTTGGACTTTTTAATCAAAAAATAAACGAAGAAAAAGATTTTACACAAAAAGTAGATGCTGTTGCACAGTTTAATTGGACTGGAACTTTTGATATTAATGATAGGTTTGCTCCTGCATATAGAGTTAACAATGGACCTAATATTCCAATTGAAAAATCACTTCCAATTACAACATTTAAAAGTCCAACATTAAGATGGTCTCCAACTTTTAATCCAGAATCTCCTGAACAGTATGTAAGATATATTTTTCAATTATCTGATAACTTTACAATGAAAAGACTTATACTAGAAGTTGAAACTTCTTCAACCTCTATTAACCTTGCTAATTATGGTATAAGTTTAGAGTATAATAAAAGATACTATTGGAGAGTTAAATCTAAAGATTATTGGAATGGAAAAGTATTAGATGAAAGTAATTTTACAAATACAATTCATTTCGATATAAAAGAAGAAATCATTTCTTCTGTTCCAGATATATTAAATCCTGAAATATCAAATGGATTTTGGACTAATCAATTTTTATTACCACCCGGTCAATTAAGTTACATCTGGAACACAAGTAACTTACCTCCAAGAGATCATTTAAATAATATTCTTTATTATGAATTTCTAATTTTTTGGTATAGATTTAACTCTGGGCTACCTGGAAATCCAGTTATTGTAGAGTCATTTCCATTTGAAATAAAACATACTGCTGCCAATCCACCTGTATTTCTTGAAGTTTTATATGATGAGCAGCAACATTATATGGTATTTCAAATGCAAATCAATGATAGTTTGGGAAGAAAATATCAAATAAAAGATTTTCAATATCTAAACAGAGAAGATATTTTAAATCCTGATTGGATAAATATAGACGAGCATAGAATAATAGGTTTAAAAACTAATTTAAATTCTACTCCAGCAACTAACAACAGAGGTATTATAACCTGGGATGCTTCTTTTGATGCCGATTATCCAAATTATCAAGAATTAGACTATAACTTAAGATTTTTAAAAGAACCAGTAAATAGAAATAATGATTTTTATTATGCATTACAAGTTATTGATGATAATGATTTAATCAATTTACTTGATATTAATTCTTCAGATTTTAAAGATTACTGGAATATTCATTTTGATAAAAAACATATACCAAGATTTATAGATCATTTTACTGGTCTTGAATATGGTATAGTTGATGATTTTGAAAATAAATTAGAAGAAAATGAATATGAAGATATTCCATATTTTCCATTCCCATTTCAATTCGTTAGCAAGACTATTCATTTTGATTTACGTTATAGCTATAATATAAAGTATATTGAAATAGAAATAAACAATGAAATGAATATAGAGAGTGGTATAGATTTAAATGTAATTCTTTATAATAATGGAATTGAAGTTGGTAATTACAATTATAATAGACTTCCAGAAAATGTAATAAGAACTGGTTTTGATATTGAAATAGATCGTGTCACTCTTGTATTTAATTCTCTTAAATATCCAAAATTAAATAAGTTTAAAATTATGGGAAATAGACTTGTAGGCGAAACGTTAAAACAAAATGATTTAATATTTGTAGATACTGAAAAACAAGATATAGTCATGAGAGATTTTATTATAAACCCTGATATTTATTTTAATAAAACTGATCTTGGTATGGTTCTTACGCCTGACATAGATAGTTTACAACAATATACTTTTTATGGACAGAATCTAAAATACAGAGTTTTACTGTTTAGAGATCTTGGAGCCAATGAATTACTTTATGTTAAAGTAACTAAATCTAACAATAACCAAATAACATTAACTAACTATGAGTTATTTTTTGAAAACATAACTAACATAGTATTAGATTTTAAAAACATTAACTATACTTTTTATGAATTAACATACGAAGATGTAGAAATTCTTGAAAACAAAATAGGTGATGCTGACTATTGGATAGAGTGTAGATCAAGAGATTATTACAGAGATGAAGATGGATTTAAAGTTCCTATTCAATATAGTAATTGGTCTAGTTTTGCATCAAGAAAACAAAGTAATATATATACTTTAAAGTGGAATATTAAGGGCTTATCTATCAATCCAACACAGAGTTTATATTTTAGATGTAAAGCAATTTTATCTTCTTTAAATGATGAAACTGAAATACCTATTTTTGGGTTTAAACCTCAAACAAATATTCCTATTAAAAGTTTAGAAGTAGAGAAAGTGACTAATGAAGTTTTAATTCTTCAAAATGAAAATTACAAAGCAGAGTTACAACAAAAGATTAATAGTATTATTACGGATGATAGTATTATCATTGATTTTTAAAGGTTTGGATATTTTAATGAGTCAAGCTATATTTCATTGGACACAAGGAGTTGGACCAGCTATAGGAAGTCCTCCACTTCCTACTACTTGGATTCCAGATTTATCTGGTGGAATACCAACATCTACAGCCTTTAATAATGTTGATTTTATGAGTATAGATGGGTGGAATTGGACTGGAAAAGCAGGTTTTTTAAATTATATTCAATACCCAATATCAGTTAGTTCTTCTGCTACAAATTATAGTTATGAAAAATGGTTAAGAACTTATTTTCAATTTGCTCCTGGAACAACAAACCAGATAAGTAATGTTCATTTTTTTCGAGGAAATACAAATGGAATGAATGATCCTGATCTTAAAGTTTTTGCTGCTTGTCAACCTACATATCTGACTCCCCAAGGTGGAAGTAAAAGGATTAACGGAGCAGGTAATTTCCCTATTTTATATTCTGTTGGAACTCCACCATCTCACACTTGGGGCGGTCCAACAATAGCAAATACAGATTCAAATAACAATGACTGGCTAGGGGATGATTTAGGTAATACAAGAATTTCTCTTTATAATGGAACTACATCAGAAAATTTTGCTATTGATTCTTCTGGGTGGTCAGATTGGATTGTATTACAGTTAGAAGTTTCTTCAACAGTATCTACACCTGGAAATATTGGCACCCTGAGTTGGAGATGTCAATATGATGAATCTTAATAATATTAAAGCAATATATACTCAAAATTGTGGAATAATAGCTAAACCAGAAGATTATGAAATGACATGGGAGGCTATTTTTAAAGATAATTCTAAAATAAAAATGTTTGGAAATCAAGAAAATTACCATACAAAAAACAATTTTGAAATTGTAAAAAGAAATAAAGAAAATTTAAATTATGCAATTTGGATTGGTTCACAAGATAAAAGTTTAAGTCTTGGTGTGGTGATGAATTATGTTAAACCAATTTTTATGGTTAATAATTCTTTATATTCTCCAGTTTTAAAATCTTATTACTCTGGTCACAATTTTAATCCTGAGCTTTTTATAAGAAACTATTTAACATTAGAAGATAGTGGTGGACTTTCTGTAAAAGAAAAATCAATGGCATATTTTGCTGGTTTTTCTTACAAATTTGATAATAAAAAATATAAATTATACATAAGCTGGAATGGGAATCAATTTAAAATTGATGGGTTTAGCAGTTATGAAAAAATAGGAGAATATATACTATGAATCCTCCTACTGAACTTTCTAATTATCCAGATGATTATGAAGATTCAGAAATTGAAAATACATGGCTTGAATCTTCTTCCGGTGATCCATTTACAGTTACCCTGGCAAGAAGAACAAGAAACAGCATACTTTCTATTCAAAAGATTTTAGGCACAAATCCAGAAGGTGGAAGTGAAACTGTAGATGAAAGAATATTATCCTTAGAATCTGGAAAATCAGATTTATTACATAATCATGATTTAACCAATTTAGAAGATGTAATTGTCACTTCATTATCTAATGGAGATATATTAGAATGGGATTCTGTTTTATCTAAGTTTAAAAATGTTTCAAAACCAAATTCTGCTATATGGGGAAGCATAACTGGTACACTGTTTGATCAAACTGATTTACAAAATGCATTAAATGCAAAAGCAAATACATCACATACACACACTATAGCAAATATTACTGGATTACAATCTGAATTAAATAATAAAGCTAGTCTAACTCAAGAAAACTTATTTTATGTAGACAGCCATGAAAAAATAAAAATTGCAGATGATTATTTAGAAGTATATGGTGTATTTGATAATCCTATAGACGGCTTTCCTTCTGTTCAAGTTTCTTATAGAGCATTGAGTTTATTAGTTGGTCTTGATCATACAAAGGGAACAATTCAGAATCAATTAAATGCCATTGCTACTGGTGGTATTTCTGGTGGAACGATAGCTTATATAGATAAAACAAATACTTTTTCTTTAATTCAAAGATTTTCTAATGCAGATCGACACTTAAGTTCTGACTCAGGCACTAATCTTTTTGACTTTAATATTCATGATGGTTCTCCAGCGTGGGATCATGATCCCATAGGAGATCCAAATCTTAATAAAGATGGATCATTTAGATTTGGTGCTAATACAAATACTGGATCAAAAGTATTAAGCAGTGTTTGGTTTAAAGGCGATGGAACAGATACTGCTGTGATGCAATTAATACACTCTAGAGGTATACTGGCATTATTGGGAAGTCACTATGCGTATGGTTTTATTTCTTACGCTGGACAAACAAGTATGTTAGGGCAAGCAGAAAGCTGGACTGGACATAATTTATGTGTTAATGATTTTGAAGTTTTAAGTATTATGCCAAAAGTTGATGGATTAGACCCTAGTGGATATAAAGGTGGTTATTTAAGATTTAAAGGTGTACTTCATAATGCTATAGCCTATTTGTATTTTGATACTTTAGCAGGATATGAAAGTAGATTTAGGTTTACAAACAATATATCAGCTCCTGTATTTGAAGGTAGTGGAGCCCAATTAACGAATCTTAATGCAAATAATATAACATCAGGAACACTATCTATATCGAGAGGTGGAACTGGTGCTACATCAGGAACAAATAATGGAGTAGCTTATTATTCTACTACAGGGCCAAGAATTAATTATACATCTGCTGGAACAGTAAATCAAGTTTTACTAGGTTCTTCTGGTGTACCTTCTTTTGGGCAGGTGTCTAATAATCATATATCATCTAGTGCTGCAATTGTTGATACAAAGTTAGCAACAATTGCAACTGCTGGAAAAGTTTCAGACACTGCTTTAAGTAATAATGTTGCTCTTTATAATAGAACAACTACATTTACAGTTAATCAAACTTTTAATCAAAATATTTTTGTAAATGGAAGTATTTACAGTAATAGAGATGGTTTAGTCGCATCTCAAGATGCTTTTTATTACTTTGGAAATGTTAATACACATTATTTAAGATGGTTTTCTTCAGAACAGTTATTTCAATTTACTCATGATTTAAAGATTGGAGATGGAACAGGTAAAATCATAGCTTCGGGTGAAATGATTAACAAAGTTGCAAACTCTTTAAAGGTAGAACATATTCCTGTTACCAATACAATACTTACAAATAAATATATTAACTTAGAGCAATATGTATTAATACAAAGTAATTTTGTATTAATGGTTTCTGGAGGGCCAGCACAAGTTATCGGTATTGACTATATTCTTCAAGAAACAGGTGGTACAGGAACAGGTTTTAATAGAGTGAATTGGTCTGGATTGGGATTAGATGGTCCACTAACAACAGAAGCAACATTAATAATTATATATCAGCCAGGTCTTACTATAATGCCAAGTGGATTTTTAGAATACATTGCAGGAACTGAAGAAGAACCTTTTTATGTTGGTGGTCTAGTTGAGGTTCAATAATGAGTAAATTTTCTAATTGGACAAAGAACACAAAAGGATTTTTTGAAGCTCTAATAGCAAGAGATTATCCTACTCCTAATGATAGACCTTATGTAAAATCTATAACTTATGAAGTTAAAAGATATGAAGAAAATCAAATTACATATATAGATACTATCAAAAATGGTTCTTGGTATTCATACGAAAATGGAGAATCTTTTCACGCCCCTGTTCTTGTTGAAGAAATACCAACAATATCCAACAACGGAGATATGTATATAAAAACAGTTTTTACTGTTGAATATACATGGTATTATTCTGGTGGTATCTATACTGCTACTTATGTACCAACAACATTAAATTCAGATGAATATGCACTTGTTGTATTTTTGGAAGAACATCCAGAATGGTTATATTTTAAAAAAGGTACAGAAAAAGATCCATATAAAGCTGGAGATGATTTAGAAGTATATTTTCCCAATGATAATGATGGAAGTTGGATAACAGATATTAAGTCTTATATAGAAAATTATGCTTTAAATTATGATCCAAATAAACCTCCCAATGCAACTTCTGTACAAATTATATTAAGTCACATAACTGTACAAATTAGAATATATGATGCAATTTGGCATTTTCCAATACAAACTATAAGAGATCTTTGGTGGCATAATGATTTTGGAGGTACAGTAATAAATCCTCCAATAATATATGAAGATTTACAAGATACCTATCCTCCAAACTTTACAGATTTAAACAAGACATATTTAATAAGAGCAACCGTGTCATCTGGATATAGTTGGTTTGATTCTGATGATAATATAATAAGCGGTGGCTCATTACTTAAAGATGTCTTAAGTAGAGATGAGGTTAATTATGCTATTTATAATAACAATACCCTGTCTACTTTGTGGGATATTACATTTGAAGAAGAGGTTGACTATTGGAAAAACGGAGAAGACATTCCACGAATTGCTGTGATAAGTCAATCGTATCCTGTATTAGACGAAACAAATGTAATGAGTTATTTTTTTAATTTAATAAAAAATGACTTAGGGAATGGAACTAAAAATCCAATAATAAACCAAGTTGCATTTGTTCATTATTTACTTGCACCTGATAAAGAAACTGAATATTTAGGAGGATTTATAGGTCTTTATCATTGGATTTTAGGAGAAAATCTACAAAGCTCATCTGTTCCATATATTAATGGTTATTATTTTCAACATACATCTGGTACAGGTGGTTTTTTACAAGTTTATTGTGTTGTTCATTTTGCATGGGAAACTGCTCCTTCTGTTGGGTATCAAAAACCATATTTAATAAGAACACCATCTGGTAAAATATTTTTAGAATTTGAAGAAGGACCATAGGAATTAAATTATGAGTAAAATACATAGACAATTTATAGATTTAGTTTTTGGTTCTTCAACTTCTCTTAGGGCTCAAGATATACCTTTTGATGCTACAAATTCTATTTTAATACACATTAATACCAAGCTTCCAACACTTGCTGGTAATAATTCTTTTTCTGGTAATAATTCTTTTCATCAAATAGATATTAGTGGAAATGGAATAGTTTCAAACTCTGAAAATAGAGATCAGATTTTTAGTATGGTTGGAACTCCAAAATTAACAATATCTTCAACAGGAGTAAAGATTAATGGTAATTTAGAATTTACTGGTAATTCATTTAGAATATTTAGAACAGGAAGTACAAATAGATATTTAGAGTTTGAAATAGCTAATGAAAAATTTACATTTACTGCTCCGGTGGTTGCTTCTGGACCAATGGGTTATTTTGAAGGCAATGGTGCTTTAATAACAAAT
>CAYPCZ010000001.1:72568-87078 GCA_964409345.1 uncultured Flavobacterium sp.
GGTTGCTTCTGGACCAATGGGTTATTTTGAAGGCAATGGTGCTTTAATAACAAATCTAGATGCGAGTAACATTTCCAGCGGCACCTTGAATGATGCGAGGTTATCCAGCAATGTTGCGCTTAAAAATTCTGCAAATAATTTCAGCGGTAACAACGTTTTCAACACAAATTCAGGATCGTTAACAATCGCGGCGGTATCTATTGGTGAACCTACCCTCTCATTCTCTCATAGTGGTATTGCGACTGATGGCACAATAGCTCTTGAACCTTGGTCTGATCGTTTTGTGCTGAATAAGAATTTGCACACAACCGGCACGATTTCCGGCGCATCATTCACAGGCAGCGGCAGTGGGCTAACAAGTTTACCTGCGCACCAGTTAACAGGAACTATCCCGGATGGCAGAGTAGGCGATAATATTCCGCGCTTGGATGCAGGCAGCAACGAATTTGAGGGTGATGCGAGCATTGCCGGTGACCTCACTGTGGTCGGTGAGCTGTATGCTCTCGGCACGAACATTGAGGCTATTCCCGCAGGCAATATCACCAGCGGCACGCTGTCTGATGCGCGCCTCTCTGCAAATGTGGCAAGGCGCAATCAGGCCAATACTTTTACGGCGACACAGACTTTCAACAACGCGATAACCGCGAATGCACCCGGCGCATCAACTCACGTTTTCAATCAAAACAGCAATGAACGTTTGCGCGTGATGGCAGACCGCGTGCGGGTAATGGGACGCCTTGAAGTAAGAGGGACATACTACACCTTTCAGCGCGAAACTACCTCATCAACCACATGGAATCTGGATACTGATGGCATCCTATTTGTACATCCTCAAGGTGCTTCTTCTCATATTGAAATTACTATGCCCCCAGATGGAATTGGTGTAAATGTTTGTGCAGTTGTAACAATATATGTTATCTCTAATTCAGGTTCTTATAATATAAGTTTGATTTCTCCAACAGGAGCGGCATTTCGTGGAAAGTCTGGTTATCATCCAATTACAATGACAATACCATCTTCTATAGGTCGAGCTGTTATTTGTTACAAGGCATATGCTGAGTGGCGTGTAATAGAGAATTATTAAATTTTTAAAGGAGATTATTTTAAATGGAAATTTTTAATACATTTCACGATCCAAATTCTTCATATTATAAGGTGCTAGATAGAGCTCTTAAAATTTCTGGATATGACACAGTTGCCGATGGTACAATGTCTATAATTATAAGTTTATTTACAGATATTGATCTTGCTACAACAAATGCTATTCGCGCAATGGCTAACTATATCAAATCAATGGATACTCCAACTGCCGGAACTATTCTTCAATCTATTGCAACTCTAAATTGGCAAGATGTTGGTATAGATCAAACTGTAACACCTACACTTGATAGTAATGCAAGAAGTGCGATCATATCAGCAGTAATGGCATCTTCAAAAGCTATAATATTAGCTGAAGCACAAAAACTTGAGATATTATCAGAAATAAATACAGATTTACCTTTAGATTGGGATTCTGAACCAGAACCCACAGAAGAAGATTAAGTTTATAAGAAAAATAATTACAACTTACAAATAAAGTAAATAGTTTTAATAATATCTGTTTTTTAACAAAGGATTGGAATGATGGAAATTTCGGTTGGAAAATTATATCAAGCTAAAGATGCTCTTTATAGGTTGGGAGAATTAAAACTTCCAATGAGTAAATCTTATAAAATATCTAAATTAATTAAAAAATGTTCTGATGAACTTCAAATAATTGAAGAAAAAAGAACCACCCTTATCAAAGAACTTGGAATTGAATCTAAAGATAATGTAGATCAATTTATTATACCTGAAGAAAATAAGGTTAATTATTTTAAACAAATTGAAGAATTAGGAAATATAAATATTAATTTAGATTTTGAAAAAATGCAAATCAATGAGATTGCAACTTCTACTTCAGGTCAAGAAATAGAAATATCCCCTAACGATTTGGTCTTATTAGAACCATTCTTTTCATTAGAGTAAAATTATTATGGCACCTAAAATAACCAACTTATCTGGTGTTCAAGTAAATGATAATTATATAAGAATAAATTTTACCTGCATTCCAGAAGAAGGATATACAATAGAAGGATATAGGATTTATGCTAATGATATTCCTCCTGTTTTTCCTTTAACAAGTGTAGGTACAGGGCATTTAAACAATCTTGGATTTATTGATTATGAAATATTAATAAATATCAATACAAAGTCTGTCACTTGGTGGGAAACATTTGAAGAATATAACACTGGTAATGTGAATGAAATGAATGGTGGAGGTATTTTTTGGGGTGGTCCTTGGAAAAAAGTTTCTGATGAGGTTGTAGAAAATTTTGAAAATTATCCAATAGGAAATATAGAAGCTTATGAAATGAATGATGAAAGTGAGATGTGGGGAAGTGCTTGGAGATCATATTCTATACCTTGAAGGTTTTAAATGTTAAGTATTGTTGAAAAGTTAGTAAATTCAGAAACCGATAAAAGATTGGTTATATCTAGAGAGTCTTTAGGAAGAGCTTTGAATCCCAATATAGACTGGTCTGGAATAAGAATTGGTATAAGAGCAAGTACTCATTGGACAGGAAGTGTACCTAGTTTAATTTTTCAACTAGGTCTTTGTGATGGCAGTAAATCGTTATTACACGAGGGAGTAAATAATCACTTTTTAGGATTTAGAAGTCAAAGTGGTAGCTGGGGAGCAGCTTCTTCTGGATATTATCGTACAGGAAGAACCTTTGAGAAAGTAGTAAATAATACATCTGCACTGATTGGCAGTTGGGGAGATCCTTATTGGCTTCCAAATTCAGATAATGGTCGTGGAGTTTTTATTCTAGATATAATAAAAGGAAATCCAAACTTTTCTCTTGCAAGCTATGCGTCAAATAGACAAAATATGACTTTAGAAAGTTTTTCAAATATAATGTTTGGCTCTATATTTACCTTACCACCCGGTTTAACCTCTCAAGGTACTTCTTACAATATTGCAATTGATGAATCAATAAATGGAACATTAGATACACTGGCTATTTCTTGGGCACACACAACTGCATTAGAAATATCTGACCTAGCAGTAAGATACTACATATAATAGAAAGAAAGTTAAATTGAGTGATCCATTTTACATTTCTGTACAAGTTTATGGAACTCCCAGCTTTGAAGAAGACAGCAAGGTTGTAGATGTAAATGAACTACCTAGTTTAACTTTCTTTACACCAGAAAAAAGAGTAAAAATAGGCAATTATAATTCTGAATTTTTATATTCTTTAAGAGGAAATGAAAATGGAGGCACTTTCAACACTTCTACTCTTATTGATAATTTTAATTCCGAATGGTCTGAGTTGCAAGCTGGAGGAACATGGAATGCGATTACCCATTCTGATACTTCTAATGGTACTTTTATTTTTCAAAGTTTAACTTCAAACTCTTATTCAAAATATATTTCATCTGGATTAAATTGGCCTCGAAATATTGATATAGTAAATTATATCTATATACCATCAGGAGATGAAATAAATTTTTTCACTTGTGTTAAAAATATATCTAACTTCTATAGAATAAATGTAAAAAACAACACAAACTCAGTTGATTTAAAGATATATAAAACTATAGAAAACACAGAAACTTTAATAAGTTCTAACTTGGATATAGATTTTGAATGGGAATCTTCTGATATAATTAGAGTTAATATACAAGTTTCTTATAACAAAATTGGTATATATCTAGGAGCAACGGATGAAAACTTTAATAATAAAAAATTAGAAGTTTTTGATGATCAGATAGAATTTGGAAGTTTTGGCATAGGTTCATCAAATAGCTCTATAGCTTTTAAAGGTCCATTTATAAGAACATTACAAAAAGATAATGATGGGTTAATTTATAAACTTCCATTCTCTTGTTATGTTCAAGATCAACAAGGTGAATTGTTTTATATATCAGATGTAGACAAATCTGATCCTTTGTATATAATTTCTGGAACAGGAGTAGGATTAAATCTTTCAAGATCATTAAGTAGCAGTTCAATAAAATCTAATATAAGGTTATCTACTACATCTTTACTTCAATTTAAATTTCTTTTTAGAACTGATAAATTAAGAAATTATAATATTTATTCACGAGTATGGCAAACATCTTCTGGTGTATCTGGATTTATTTTTGATTTTGTTGATTTAAATAATTTCTCTTATATTAAACATACTATAAATTCTCTAAATATATATCGAGTTAATAATGGTAATGAAGAACTTGTTATTTCTGTAGGTGCAAATTTTGGAATATCCAGTTCTGAATTTACAGATTGGCAATATATAATATCAGACAATTTATTAGAAATAACAAGAAATGGAATAGAGGTTTATAGTAATAAACCAATATTGTGGAGAGGACATACTAACTGGAAAACCTATGGTGGAAAAGTTGGTATGTTATATGAAGATCAATATAGTGGTTGGGATGAGTTTGAAATATTTGAGTTTGGAGAAAAACTTTTAGTATATAATAATTTTAACAATCATGATATTTTTGATGAAAATGATATATCTGTATTAAATGGTAATGCAGAATTTTTAGTTGAAAATAGAAATTTAATTGGAACTGCTTTATTTTTAAATAATACAAATGAAGATAATCATGTATTTAAACTAAACAATTTTATACAAGAAACAAATAAAAATAAATATCAATCTGATATTTATTTTAATGGAACTGAGTGTGGTTTTGTAATTGGTTTTGGAAATATAGAATTTTTAATATTCTCTATAATATCTGATACACAGGTTTCTATATATTCTTTATCAAATTTTTCAGATATTCCAAATCAATTTTTTATAAATTCAAATAATATTGGAAACTTTTTAAATGTATGGACAAAACTTAAAGTTGAAGTTTTTAATACTATTGTTAAATTTTATATTAATGATAATCTTATATATGGTAATAATTTTTCAGAAGATTTAATAGAAGGATTCTTTGGTTTATACTCAAATCAGCATATAGATGATAATACTGCATTTAGAAATTTAGAAATTTTTGATTTTGGAAGAGAATTCGTTGATATTGGAGATATTTCAAATATTAACGAATCACTTAAATCAACTTCAAATCTCATAATTACACATAAACAGGTACAAGAATTAATAACGAATAGTGCATTATTAATACAATATCAAAATAGTATTAATTCTTTGGGCAAAATAAATATGCCATTCTTGTCATCAGTAATTCATTCTACAGGAAATTTAAGTGTAAAACTTGAAAGAATTTTAAATTCTAATGCAAGTATATCTGTATTTGCAACTAATTTTATAGTCAACACTGAATACTCAAGAAACGATTGGACTAATATATCTACACAAACATTTTATAGTACACTTAATGGTGGAAATGTAGAATACTATAAATATAAAGTTACTACAAATATTAACGATGAAACATTTGATGATGAAGATTGGGATGGTACCAATGTAGAAATAACAATAGGCGAAGAAAATACAGAATGGTATTTTATAGCTTATGCTTATGATTTTTCAGATACACTTGTTGGTAAAGATATTTTTGTACTAAATTATGATACAGTTTCTCCTGTTGTTTATGGAGCGCATATAATAGAAAATCCTATTTATGAAAATCAAGATATAAATATAGCAATCTCAATGTTGACCAATAATGTTGGTGATGTGGAATTTAAGTTATTTAAAAATGGAATTTTATACAAAACGCAAACAGAATATGATAAACTATCTTCTTTATTTGTTGAAAATAATTTTGCCATAGACGATAAGTTAGATGTATTAGTCACTGCTTTTGATAAAGCTGGAAATGGACATTACGCTGAAGCAGGTTATAATTATGGCGGAGATGAAAATGGAAATGGTCCATTAAAGTACAGTGTCATACAAAGATATTATTATAAAATAAATATATGGCATGGTACTTATTCTGAAGAACAAGTCAATGGTAAGTATTGTCCAAACATAGGATTAGAACTTCAAAAAACAAGAGATTGTCCAGTTGCTGAATCTGAAATATTATTTCTACCAAATTCTCAAAAAGAATGTCCACACTGTCACTATCCATTAACATTAGGTGAGTTTAAACCAGATAAAAAAATCTTTGAAACAAATATACCAAAAGGTATTCCCGTAAGAGAAGACCCTTTTGATCAATTGGCAATACTAAGATTAGGAATAAGTCACACATATAAGTATAATTCAGATAAATGGCTTTTTAGGCTAGAAGAAAGAGAAACTCCATATAAAAAAGATATATTAAATTTAGGTAATTTTGATATATCATCTCACAATAATATAATACATTTTGAAATACAAATTTCTAAAAGTTCAAATTTCTTAAACGAGAATATAATATATTCAGAAGATTCATTTACTAATAATACTGAATTTGAATATTATAGCAATCTTATGAATGGTTGGGTAGCAGTAAGTTCCAATGGAATAAAAAATATAAATAATGCATCTTTAAGATATAAAATACCTATAGAGATGGAAATAAATAAAACCTTCTATTATAGGTGGAGAGTTATAGAAGTCAATAGTAGTAGATTAAGAAATTATAAAGAATGGTTGCCAGCACCGATTGGATTTAATAATTTTGAAATAGAAAAATTTACAACGCCCACAGAAGATTGGGATGGATCGTATAGAGAATTTCTACTTCAAGATAATTATGGTTTTAATGGATTTTATAATGAAGATAACTTACTTAATTCTTATAATGTTGGGATTTTATCTATAACAGAATACGATAAAGTTTGCAGAATACATAAAGAAGAAGATAAAGATTCTATATTTTTAGCTATAAATTCTACAGAAGAAGTTTCTGATAATGATATACAAAACTGTATAATGAAATTAAAAGTAAGATCAAATTCTTTGTTAACTTTAAATCCATTTATATTACTTGAAGATAATACACAAGTAATACTTTCTACAGAAAACTTTAATATAGACGCTATTAATGAATGGAAAATTTTTGAAATTGACTTTAGTCAACTCTCTGTATGGGGTACACTTAATAATAAAATTAAATTTGGATTTACTTCAAATCTAACAATGTTTTCAGAGTTAACTTATATAGATGTTGACTTTATCGCTTTGTTAAAGAAGGTACCAACATTTAATAAAAAATATTATTATCCACATGTTAAAAGTTCTAAAACAAGATGTGTATTTGAACAAAAACAAGAAAACTTAGATATTTTTAAAGCTGATGGTTTTTGTACTAAATTACACACTCCTGGAGTTTTTTGGAAAGGAACATGGAATTCTTCTATATCTTACAAATCTAATGATGGTATAATTTATGATGGTAGCCAGTATGTAGCCATGTTTGACATTGTACCAAATATCATTCCTTCCTCTAATCCAGATCAGTGGAGATTACTTGGAACTGATCTTTCTATGGATACTGATGGTTTTTATGAAGGAGGTTCTTTAGAGCAAAATCCAAACACAACTGGATATTGTAAAAATACGATTTGTCCAGATTATGCTGGTTATCCAGAAATAGACGAAAATATAGAGATTATTTTTGATTTAAACTCAAATCCAGATATTGAAAATATAAACGGATTTGAGAGCGATCAATCTTCTGGGTTGTTATTATGCCCAAATACTAAGAAAAATTTAGATGGTTCACCGCAGTGTAGAAATAATTTTCATAAAATTACATTACCTCCATATAGAAAAATATGCTCGAGACATGAAGGTGTAAAAGTATTAAACTGGTCATTTGATTATATTTGTAATAAATTTTCAAGAAGTAATAAAAACAGAAGATATGACAATACAGGAGCTGATGCAGAAATATCTGAAGGTATAACAAAGATACCAGCAGATGTTAAAAGTTATTATAATGAAGGAACTTTTGAATATGAAGATTATTATGAAGCTGTACAGCCAGATCATCATTATTGGTCTTATGAAGATTTATCAACAACGTGTGATGGTTTTTTAAGAAAATCTGATAATACTACTCCTACAGAAATATGTGGCGCACCTCTTGTTGGTTTTTCAGAAGGACAAACTTGTTCAGATTGTGGTACACTTTTAATACCATTAAATTTAACTAACGATATTGTACAAGCTTTAAAATGTAATAATAATAATAAAAGTATTAAAATAATTCCAAAATGCAACAAAGGGATTAATCATGACACTTTTATCTCTTCTGTAATTAGATGTCCAGAATCTAATGATATATTAATAAGATTTAATGTAACACCTATATTATCGTTTGTCACTTCTTTTAGACAGCTTGTATTAGAGGATGAAAATCTTATTCTTGTTGCAGATGGATTACCAAAAACTTGGGCACATAGTGGATGGGATATTCTATTAAATCAACCCTATAGCGGTCAAATTAGGGGTGATTCCGGCCATATTACTACAGGATTGTGGGAAGGGGTTACTAATATAAAATGGCTAAAAGCAACCGAGAAAGAATTTATTGACTGGCAAAATAAATTACAAATAGCAAGTAATTTAATAGATAGAGTAAGTAATGAAAATATTTTAATTGATAATTATAAAGACTTACACATTAAAAAACAATGGGAAAAAAATATAAAATCTGGTGATCATTATGTATTATACAGAAAGCCAGGTAATTATGTTGACTTTTATAATATTGATTTAAATGAAGATTTATATTATGAGAATGTTGAATTTTTAGATAATAAATTAGTTACAAAAAATACAGATTCTTTTTTATATACCAAATTAATTATAAATCCAAACTTAAGAGGTGATCAATTTTTTGGTATAGAGTTTGAATTTAATTTAGAAGTATTATCTTCTATATCAAATGAAGAAGAAGTTTTAGAATTAGGATTATCAAAATTATTATCAGAAATTAACATAAATACTGAAGATGTAGATACTACTGAAAAAAATGAAATTAAACATTCTTTTATGTTTAAAAAAAGAATATTAAGTTCTAATCATTATTTAGATATATATGCAATATCTTTAGATGATGAAATTTCTTTAAATAATTCTCATCTACTAATGAGTATTAATATAAATACATTGCCAAACAACAAATTCATTAATTGTTTTATTAAAATATACAATACTCAAATTGATTTTATTATAACAGAAGATACAACCTCAGAATCTTATTCTTGGAACATTGGTCCTTCTTCAGTTATTATATCTGATAAATATATTGGATTTTTAAAACAAAGTAATTCTAATATAAATACTACAATTGATTTTATTAGAATTTATCAACCTGAAATCTTAAAAGCTGATTTATTTGCTAATCCAGATTATTTTATAAAAACAAAAATATTACTTTCAAATCCTGGGACTTCTATTATTGATGAGTCAGATCAATTTAAAATATATAATCATCAATATGCTACATCAGAAGAATGGACAGAAACTTATTATAAGATAGAGTTTGATCCATTACCTACATTTACTTCTCATAGAGGAAAACCAATGAGAAGTATAATTGGAAAAGGATATACTTGTTTAAATAAATCTCCACTCAATGCTATTGCTTCTCCAGATGGATTTGCTGGAGCAGATTTTTGTGAAAAATATAAATTTGTATGGAGTAAAGAAGATGCTGAAAATATGAATTATAAATGTCCAGCATGTAAAAATAAATTATATCTGAATAGATTTGATTCTACATTACTTTCTTTAACAACATCGGGGAATGATAGAAAGACTCCAAACCTAAGTCCAAAAATTATACATCAACTTTTAGACAATGAATTGCCAGGATTGTCAGATGAAGATTATTTATTGAAAGATTTTAATAATGATGGTGAATTAGATCACATAACTTTTACCAATAATATTAAAAATAAATTTTTTATAAATGATTCTTTAGATGTAAACTCTCTTCCAAATAATTGGATTGAAAAGAAAATGGCAATTTTAATCCCATTAGCTGATTGGAATGATCCAAAGTATGTTCCTATGCTTGATAATTGGATGAATATGGGTATAGATTTTTCTAATTGGAGTGTAATAAATAATGATCCATACGGAAATCCAAAAGATATTTCACAAGATTTGTTAATTTTTGAACAAAAAACAATGAAAAGTTCTTTATATTCTGATAGAGATA
Source organism: uncultured Flavobacterium sp. (assembly GCA_964409345.1). Taxonomy (GTDB): domain Bacteria; phylum Bacteroidota; class Bacteroidia; order Flavobacteriales; family Flavobacteriaceae; genus Flavobacterium. The sequence continues at coordinate 82,691 of CAYPCZ010000001.1, forward strand.
TTATAAAAGAAGGAAATATAGTTGAACAAAGAATAAAAACAGAATTTGGAATGGGATATGATCCTGTATATGAGACCAATCACTATAGATTAGAAAGATACTGGAATAGATGTGGACTTTATTCCATAGGTCTTTGTCAAGAAGTTGATCTATCTTCTATGTCACCATCAGATAAAAAAAGTATTTTTGGAGATTTTAGATTTAGTGCATTTTTCCCTACTGCTGGATTCCACTGGTCTCCTATAGAAAACTACTATTCATACGATTCTGTTAATGTTAGTCCTCATAGTGCAACAAGAAAAATAGCTTCAGTTCAATTTCAATTAAATAACAATTTAGGAGAATCAATTGGTGTTTTTCATGTTGTTTTAATTGATTCTTGTTATGATTATTATGATTATTTTAATGAATTTGAATATTCATATCCAGCAAATTCATGGGTATATTTTCACAGAAATAAGAAATTAGATGAAAAAGATAAATGGAATTTTTATAAATTACCAATTTATGATTTAATAAGTGTGCCATTGTCTGGATTGTCAATGTCTTGGAATGATGTTTCTTCTGTTGAAGTTAGACTTTGCACAACTGTAATAAGAGCACAAGTTAGTTTTACCAGTTCTGAATGGCCTTATTATAATTCTATATCATCACAACCAAATTTTGCAGTAACATTATGGGGTCATTGTTCACAAGGATATGAATTTATAACAGAAAATAGTGACTCATCTAAACTTAAATTTTCTCCTATAGTTTGGAATGGAGAGTATTATTATAGAATTGTACCTTATTCATTTAAACTTAATGATCAATGGCTTAATTGGTACAAATCAAAAGCCGCTGGTTGGGGTACTAATTTTGATGAAAAGAAATGGAAAACAGAACATCTAGTTCATCAAGGTGGTATGCCTCCTAAAAAGTGGATGTATAAAGAAAATGACCCAATCTTAACTGGAATGTTTAAATATAGTTTTGATTGGGAGACAATATACAGAGGAGAAGACCATGTTATTCTCCCTAAATCTTTGGAGTAATAAATGTGTCCTATAGGTATAAGTGGTATTTTTTCTCTTATTGAAGGTCCCTATGCAGAGAAAGATACAATATCAAATGCACCAGTAGATGATTGGAAATGGCAAGAAGGAAGACCTCCTTCTTATGGAAGTCCATTGATACCTTTTATTTTTCATAGTTGGGACAAAATGAAATGGGCTGCTCCAAAAATAGTACCTCCAAAACTATCATTTCAAGGTATAAATACCAATACTGGTAAATCTCAATTTTACACTATGCACTATGTAAATAATAATCCAACTTTTATAACTGATCATCATGTAATATCTTTAAGAAAAATGATAGAACAGTTATGGGCACCTAAATTTCATGCTCATATACATCTTGAATTAGAAGGTGAAATATTTGTAAAACCATTATATTCAATAGGTCATGGCGCATTTAAAGCAGCTCAATATTATGAATGGCTAGAGTCTATAATACCTCCTACTAATCCTAATAAACCATATAAACTTAGCGTTGGTGGCTTCTACCATGATATGATAGGTCATAGTCATCTGTGGAATGCAGGAGCAAGTGGAAGTAATACATGGAAAGCAAAATTACATTTTGATCATGGAGGCTCCATAAATGAATCTTTAGGAAACTATGTAATTGAAAAAATTGAATATAATTATACACTAATTAAGTATTTTAGAAAAGTCTTTAGCCAAGATGGAAGTAATATATGGGAAATGGATTATAATGCATGGACAAGAAAATTACACTTACCAGTATATGACAGCTTTGAAGGAAAATGGTTGATGGGATTTTGTGTTGATGCTGGAGATTATTGGAGTACCAACATAAATACTGTCCCAAATAGCAGAGGAGGAAGAGCTCCAGCTTATGCAACTGTAAGAAAACAGTCTAGTGACTGGGTAGGTGGACTTCCTGTTTATGTTCAAGTTCCTCTTAATATACAGTGGTCATCTTGTACTTTGCCTTCAAAAGAAACAGTTCACTCTCCTTGGTTTGGTGGTGGAGGTCCAACACATGACCCTGTTTCAGGTTATGAAATAGTATTAGATCACATGGAAATGTTAACCAAATCTGACAATAGGTTTATTCAACAAAGTGTATATTCACCTACATTGGGAGAAAGTATAGCAATTCCCACATCATTAGAGTATTTTCAAGAAGAAATATCTCCTGGATGGAAAGAAGGAGATTCATTTGAAGTAAAAGTAGAGGAAGCAGACAGTATAGAAATACCTAATGAATTACAAACATCTGAAACGGGAAGTAAGTACATAACAAGCTTAATAGGAAGCAGGTTGGTTCCATACTTCAGAGTTACATACAGAGATATGAATGATAATGTACATATAAATGTTATTACAGAAACAGAACTTTATGGAATAGAGAACTTTTCTACTGCTGAAGGTTCTGTATTTCCAGCTATTGATTTTACAAGTTGTGAAAATTTATAGGAGAATAAAAAAAATGAATAAAAGAAATAAATACGGTTTATATGTTGGAATTAATAAGCATAGTGATGCACCTCTGTATGGATGTGTTAATGATGCTATAGCTATGCAGAATATAGACTTTGATTTTTTTAATTTTAAAAAAGAAAATAGTACACTTTTATTAGATCAATATGCTACAAAACCAAATGTTATTAAAGCAATGATAGGTATTTTTGATAAAGCTAATTCTGGTGATTTGATTAGATTGCATTTTTCAACACATGGAACACAGGTTCCTGATACCTCAAAAGATGAAGATGATTTTGTAGATGAAGCACTGATAATGTACACACCACCTGGAAAATTATGGTGGAGAGATTCTATAATAAGAGATGATGATTTTGCTTATATAATAAAATACAGAATGAGACCTGGGGTTAGACTTGTCTGTACTTTTGACTGTTGTCATACTGGTACAGGATTAAGGATGATAGCAGACCCAAGAGTTGATAACACTTCATGTTGTTTAGCAAGATATATGCCTCCACCACATGAATTGGCTGAAAAAATTCTTGATATTTCATTAAGTAAAGAAGAATTTAAATATCAAGAAAAAATAAAAGATCCAGTAGAACTTTCAAGATCACCTATTTTAAATATAATAAATGGTGTTTTTGATAAAGTATTTCCTTGGATTTATGGTACCAATGACAAGGAAAGCGCTCTATATAAAGAAACACAAAACTATAAAACTGTTGAGATGAAGGGTGATGCAATCTTATATTCTGGTTGTCTATCAACTGAAGTTGCCTATGATATTACCAGAAATGGTGTAGCAATGGGTGCAATGTCATCAGGATTTGTTCAAGCAGTTAAAAACCTTTCTAAAAATAATTTCACATATCAACAGCTTTACAATGAAACGATAAATGTAATGAGTAAAACTGGTGATTATCCAAAACAACATCCACAGCTTGAACTTGATCCTAGATTAAGAAATGAAATATATTTAAAATAAAAACAAAGGTTAAGTATTATGACAATGTTAGAAAAACCTTTAACGCCACAAGAGATTGAAGATTTAAAAGATGAAGATACAATTCAATCTGTAGGCGTAAAGGAAACTATTGAGAAAATCTTTAGAGAAAAGTGTTTAGATAGTATATTACAAGATTTTGCACCACACAACTTGATAAAAAATATAAATATTTCTTCTAAACTTACAGATAGTGAAAAGGTATTTTTGATAAATGTTTTAATTTATACTCCAAAAGATTTTGATACAGATAAATTATCAGAACTTTTCAATATAGACAAAGAAAAATCAAAAAATTTATTTTCAAGCCTTTTAGAAAAAAGTATTTTTATATTAAAGGAAGTAGACGAAGAAAATAAAAGAAGAAACTTTACTATTAATTTAGAAAATTTATAAAATTTTCTGTGGAAAGAAGAAATCAATGAATCATATAGATAATTTTTTATATACAGAAAATGAGCCTAATAAAGTTTTTGTAAAAAATGACAATATATATAATGCAATAAAAACTTTAAGTCCTGTACATTTAATAAGTATTATAAATACATCTTCTTGTTTAACAACAGAAGATAAGGTATTTTTAATTAACTTTTATATCAATAATCCTAGAGATATTAATTACATAGAGTTATCAAAACTTTTTAATATTACTAGAAATTCACTTATTAAAACATTAAAAAGATTGCAAGAAAAAAACATAATAAGAATTTTTAGAATTAATAATTCAAAAAATATTCAAAAAATAGAAATTGATTTAATTAGAATTACACAATATTCTCCATTTTTTATTAATGATGATAAGTCAAAATGTGGTCCCGTGGACTACATTTCAAATGATGATAAGTCAAAATGTGGTCCCGTGGACTACATTTCAAATGATGATAAGT
>CAYPCZ010000001.1:87178-159158 GCA_964409345.1 uncultured Flavobacterium sp.
CAAAATGTGGTCCCGTGGACTACATTTCAAGCTTAAATCCGTCAAAAAATGAAGAAAAAACCTCCAGATATATAATTAATAATAATCCTATTAATATAAATAATAACTTAAATAATAAATCTAATTTAGATAATAATAATATATCTGGAGAAGTTGATCTCGATTTTGAATTTGAAAGCTTATTAGACGATTTAAAAAATCTAAATAAAAAACTAGATATTACTTCTGTTCCAGGCTTGAACAAAGAAAATAAAATAGTTTTAAATAAAGATAATTTAACCGTACCAAATAGATTAAATAGACTTTCTAGTGCCGATCAAATTATAAGTGCAACTATCGAAAAAATGAGAAGTGATTTTACACAAGAAGATTTGATTTTAGTTGATTCGGTCTTGGACGCACAAAAACTCTTGAGAAGGTCAACTAAAATTGCAAAAACCGTAGAAGAACAATGGACTAGAGTTTTACATGATTCTTACAAAGGTAAAATAAAATTTGATGGAGAAGAACATGACATTGATTTGGAATCTTGGAAAGAGGCCATAGTTATATTTATAGATAAAATTCAAGATAGCGATATTAGAAAGCCAAACTATTTAATTAAGGTTATGATTTCTAAGTCAGTTCAAAGAAGAAAAAACAAAGACAAAATTAGAGAACCTATCATGACAACAACTGGAAATGCTGGATATAAAGATGCTGGATATACAACAAGAGAAGAGTGGGACAAAATGACTTTTGATGAAAGTGATATTGATCCAGATTATGATTATGATGGATTTTTTGAAACCAAGAGAAACTATTGATGAGATTAAGAAAACAAATATTTACTTCTAAAAATGAACTTGAATCTGAAAAGATTGAAATATATAAAATAATAAAAATGTATGATGGTGGGGACTCAAGTTTAAACTCTGAATATTCTTCTGATCAAATACAAGAATATGAAAATAGGTTAAAAGAGATTGATCAACTTCTTTGGAAAATTGATAGTCTGAGAAATAATGGAATTGGGTTAAGATATTTAAATGCCGATATTTCAGATATAAATAACAGTAAGGCTGAAAACCTACAAATAAATGTAGCCAATAATCTATCTTTGTTCAAGCAAGAAAAAGAAATTAAATTTTTAAAGATAGATTTTTATAAGTTTTTAGCCACATACATAAAAGATGCTAATTGTTTAAAATCAGGTTTATCATTGACATTTTCAGGTCCGACCGGAACAGGCAAAACTCATTTTGCAAATGCAACAATGCTTAGTTTTGTAGAAAGTTATTCACCGCGTTCGTCGTATTATTTTATACAAATGTCTGACTTGGCTTCTTTGTTATTAGATAAGAATTATAAATCTTCAGAGAAGTTTAATCAAATTAGAGATGTTGATTTTTTAGTAGTAGATGATATGTCTGCTGAAAAAACATGGCTAAGTACAATAGAAGAAATTATGCAACGTATTTTTAGGTATCGTTATAACAACTGTCTTCCTACTATAAGTACAACAAATTTAAATTTAGTTGAGTTTGTTTCTTATTATGGAGAAAGACATAAATCAATTTTTTGTAGCGAGACTCACAGGTCTCTAATCTTTAAAAATAATTTTGATGTTAGGGTTAGATAATGGCACGTCCAAAGAAAGCAAATAACAAAGATGAAGAAGTTGATTATTCTTTAGCGTTAGATACTTTATTCTCTGCTATCAATAAACGTTTTGGTGAAAATACTATTATGTTTCTTGGTAGGGATGCACAAAGTTCTTCTAGGTACGAATCTTATTCTACTGGATTGTTTAAATTAGATAATATTCTTGGAAATCATGGTTTTGTAAGGGGTAGGTTTATTGAGGTTTGGGGAGAAGAATCTTCTGGAAAAACAACATTGGTTCTTAATGAAGTCGCAAACATTCAAAAAGCTGGTGGATTAGTTGTTTACATAGATGGAGAGCAAACTCTTGATCCTTTCTATGCATCTAAAATTGGTGTTAATATTGAAGATTTAATTATATGTCAACCCAAGCATGGTGCTGAGGCATTAAATGTTATTGATGCTTTAGCACAAAGTGGATTAGTAGCAGCAGTTGTTGTTGACTCCGTTCCATCTCTAATACCAGAAGATATGATGAATAAAGAACATGGAGAAGCAACGATTGGACTTTTAGCAAGATTAATTGGTCCTGGATCAAAGATGTTGGTTCCTTTGTGTGAAAAATCAAAGATGAATATTTATTGGATTAACCAAGTAAGAGAAGTTATTGATATTGGTTATGGTGGTAACAGAGGTGGTAAGAAACTCAATAGGCCGGGTGGTAGAGAATTCAGACATAATTTAAGTTATTCTTTATTTTTAAAATATATTGGTGAAGTGAAAGATGGGGATCAAAGAATAGGTCATGATATAGAAGTTAAGGTTGTTAAGAATAAATGTGCGCCTCCACACAAAAAAGAAGTACTAAGAGTTATGTATGATGAAAAAAGAAATCTATGGGGAGTTAATGATTCTGTTGATTTATATATGACTGCTCTAGATTTAGGACTTATTAATGCGTCTGGAACAAAAAAGACGTTTATGAAAAAACATGAACTTACTAAATTTGGTGTAGGTGCTTTAAATTCTATTCATCATATATCTGCAGATTTAGAGTTAAAAGAATTGATGAGAAGTACAATTAGGGAAATCTTAAATTATCCTGAACCATATATATTTAATCATGAAAAAGTTGCGCCTCCAAAAGAAGTTTTAAAGAATATAAAAGTTGATAGAATTACAGACCAATTAGCAAAAAGTAATAATATCAACATTCCAAAAGAAGAAAACAGCAAGAACAAAAGTGATGAAGTAGATTTTATGGCACAACTTCAAGCAGCTATTGCAGCAAAAGAGATGTCTTCTAATGAAATAGAAGATGAAGTTGTTGATTTAGATGCTGGTACAACTGAAGAAAATAACGAAAATATAGAAGAAGAAAAATTAGAGGAAAAAATAGAAACAAAAGACGAAGATAATAAAGATATTTTAGAAGAAAAAGAAGAGTTAGAAGAAGTTCCAAAAAACGAAGAGACAAAAGATACTAATAATGCTTTTTCTGTTGATGACATTGATGCATTTGTTGATATTGAATTATAAGGTTATATATGAAGTATTTTAATTTAAGAATAACAAAAAATCAATCTATAGATTTATTAAAAACTTTGGAAAAAACAGATTGTGATAAAGTTATCTTAAATCAGTTAATTAAAATATCAGAAGATACACGATCATCTAAAATAAATGATGGGATTGATATAAAAGATAATACAAGAAAGAATTCGAAAAATCACAATATTATTAAAGAAATACATCTTGCTTGCTTTCCTAATAATAGTATAGTTCAAAATTATTATATAGAATTACAAGTTTTTGGAAAGAAGTCTAGATGCGAATTTGATATTGTAGATCATACTTTGAAATTAATTATTGAAATTAATGGAGAGCAACATTATAAATTTGTTCCATATTTTCATAAAAGTAAATCAGATTTTACTATGCAACAAGTAAGAGATGAAGAAAAAAAGAATTGGGCTATTTTAAATGGTTATACTTTTATAGCTATTTCTGAAAAAGATGTTCTTAAGCTGGATAAATTTTTTAAAATTAATAAAAATGAAGTTATCAACAAATGGATGTTATTGATAAATAAAAGTATAGTTGATTGTATTGAATATAAAAAAATATTAGAGGAAAGCTGATAATGAGTTTAGGATCAAAGGTAAACATTAAAACTGCTGTATTTAGACAAGCCTTAGAGAGAACTGATAGTGTCGTTAGTAGTAATGCAAATCCAGTAGCAATTCGATATGTTAAACTAACATTCTTATCAGATAGTAGAGTGTTAGTTTTAGAATCTTGTGAGAATGAAGGTAAGTCTGGTGTTCAGGCAATTATTCCTGTAACAATGAATGAGATGATTTCAGAAGACTTCTCGGTTTTGGTTGATCCAAAAATTGCCTTAAGAATTTTAAGTAGATTAAAATCTGAAGAAATCACATTAGAGCCATTTGACAATAATACAAAATTATATATAAAGACTTCTAAAACAAAGTTTGAACTTATAGCTGTACCTCCAGGAGATTTTCCATCATTTCCAAGTTCTAATAGTGGAAAAGTTTTTAGTATATCTGCAACAACACTAAAGAAGATGCTTGGAACAATTCAACCTGCCATCGACAAAAATGAACCTAGAATAGCTTTGACTGGTGTTTGTTTTAATTATGCAAACAAGAATGCTTACGTTGTTGGTATGAATGGTAAAATTCTTTTACTTTGTTCAAGAGAAGTGTCTATTTCTAATTCTGATTTTGATATTATAATTCCTTACAATGCATTAAATCCTTTGGTTAAACATCTGCCTGATGGAGAAGAAGTAGAAGTAGAATATACTTTTTCAGATATTAAAAATAAAGATAATTCAGATATTATTAATATATTTTTTAAAACGAGTGCATTTACAGTTGTTGTTAAAACATTTTCTAAAGAATATAGTAAATATCCTAATTGGGATAGAATTATACCTGGTTCTATCAAGAATCAAAATAAAGAAGATATAACTACATATTTCTTGGTAGATACAGAGTCTTTACAAGAATTGGTTGCTTTAGCATCTGCTGTAACCGATGCCAAGAAACCAAAAATTAGATTTAAATATAAAGTTAAAGATGAGAACACTGGAGAGTTAAGTATTGAAGGTGCTTCTGAGTTTGGTTCTGCTTATCTTGAGGCTATATCGTGTCATCATCTTGGTGGTAGTTCTGATTTTGCTGTTGATCTAAATAATCAAAATTTGGAAACATTATTATCTTCTATCGGAACAAAGGAAGTTCAGATTAGATATAAAGAAAATGGTCCAATCGGTATTGTATGTGATAGTAGTGGAGAAATTTTTACAGCAGGTGTTATTATACCTCTTATTGAAGAATCTACAGAGGAAGAAGATGAAGAAGTGACAGAAATAGTAGATAGTGAAAAAGAAGAAGTTCTTGTTGGTGAATCTACAGAGGGTTAATATGCAAATTGATGAATCTGGAAAATTAAGTCCAGAGATGATAAAAGCTATAAGTGAAAAATTAAATAAAGTAAACAAAATTAATGAGAAACTAAAAGAGAGTTTATATAATAGAAGAAAACAGTGGGAAGAAAAAAATATAACTGTTTATAAAAATGCATCAGATAGATTTTCTGAGATAAGAAGTAAGTTTACTAATTATGGTTATTTTTCAAATATGTCCATCGCGGAACTGAGCGATGGACTAGCTTTTTTATCTTCTTATTATTATCACATAGTTGAGTTAGAGGGTATAGCAATTGCAAGAAAAACAGCATATCAAACTGCCTATAATAACAACCTTGTTATGTTAAAGGCAATTAAGGTTGTTAGTGGTAAAGGGTTTGCTGACTATCGGGCCGAAGCAATTGTGTCTGGATTTGAGGATATTTTATTACCTTTAGAAAAAGAGATTCATGGTGCAAATCACGATTTAAGTTTACTTGGAATTTTTGAAGATAAACAAACTTCTAGATCAGATTCTATTAAGATCATAATTGAAGTTTTTAAGAAAAGACATGACTCTTTAAAAGATCAGAAAATGCTAGAAGGAAAAAATCGTTAATGTCTAAGTTGGAAAATAATTACATCAATGACCTTCTTAAAAAAGATGAAAAAGTAATGCCAAAATTAGTAGAGATGCTTTCTGCTGGCTCTGAGAGAGCGTTGTTATCTTTGATGTTGAATTCTTCTAAGAATTTTTTAAAAATAAGATATTCTATTGATCCAAAAGATTTTACAAGTAAGATACATAAAAGATTATATGAAATTGTTTGCCAAATAAGTGATGATGTAAATAATGGAAATTATGTTACTCCTGAGCAAGTTCTTTATGTTGATTCATTTCAAGAAGAATTCAGAAAATATAACATTAAAGAATATATAGAAGCATTACGAGTAGTTCCCTATAATAATGATAGTTTAGATGGAATTTTAAAAGTAGTTAAGTCTAAGAGGGTTCAAAGAGAATTATGGCATGATACTTGTGAACGTCTTCAAATGATGTTAGAGTTTGAAGGAAGTAATGTTGAAGAGTTGATCAATATAGCCGAACCTGATATTTACAACATAATGAGAGATCATGGAACGGTAGAAGATGATATTTATAAATTTGGCACCAATACAATGACTCGATTAAAGGAAAGGGAAAGCCGTCCGTCTGATATATTGGGATTGCGTTTTTCTCTATATCCTGAATTTACAAAAATAATTAACGGTGCATGTAAGAGAGAATTAATAATAGGCGCCGCAAGAATGAAAGAAGGTAAATCTGCTTTTCTAAATGGTCTTGCTACAAATTTGTCTATTTGGGGTGATGAAGAAAGATATACTGGTAAAAATGTTATTCCAGTGGGTTATATAGATTCTGAAATGGAAGAAGATATGCAAGAAGACAGATCTCTTGCAAATATATCTGGTGTAGAGCAAAGAAAGATAACAAACGGTTTATATATTGTTAACGAAGATGATCAAAAAAAAGTTTATGAAGCAGAAAAATGGTTACAAAATGGTGAACTTTATTGGAAAAGAATAAGAGAATTTAGTACCCGATCTGTTATATATACTGCCAAAAGAATGATAAAAGAGTATGGCACTCAACTTATATGTTTTGATCAGATTAAAGATACAATAGATACTGGTGTAAATTTATCAACAACAAAACAGAGGGTTGCTTGGCTGGCTAGTGCTTTGAAATTCTTATCAGAAGATATGGATGTATCTGTAATTGCTATGATGCAGCTAAGTAGGGGTGGTACTATGGAACAACTTAGACAAGAATGGATTGATCCAAGTACTGCTTTTGCTGACGCTGATGAACCACTAAGATTTGCTAATAAAGGTTTTTATCTTTGCTCACAAACAAAACAAGAAATAGATCAGCGTGGTGGAGTTGGTGTTGTTGGAGATAAGGTTATTAATTTATTTATCAATCGAAATGGTGATATTCATGACAGAACTGGTGGAATAGGTTATAATTTCAGAAAAAGAAATACACGTTTTGAAGAAATGCGAAATTTAGAATAATCTCTTTAGATTTATTAAAATAATAATGATAAATCTAAATTAACTAATTGGGAGATGTAGGATGAGTTTGAACTATGTAGAATGTAATCCAGTTACAAGAAGAAGTTACAGTGACAAGAAAACTATATATGGAACGCAACAATCTACTGGTATTACTTTACGTTGTGGTAGAAACTTTCACGATGAAATGTTTTTATATAAGTTTAAAGATGGTGAAACTGAAGGTGATCATTCTTACCCAATAACTTTATCAAGTAATCCTGACGTTGTATTTCCTGAACCTGATAAAACTGGTATTATTAAGATTTTTGATAACTGGTCTGCTTTAACAAAAAAACAGATTGAATGTACTTGTCCTTTTTATAATACAGAGAAGGGATGCTTAAAGGCATTAGAGATAGGTAAAAGAAGTTTACCTAAGCCTACATATAGAATTAGTAGTACAAAGAAGATTATAAAAGAAGCAAAGGTAATATCTTTTACAAGAGCCTGCCTTCTTTCTGTGAATAATATGAAAGATAATTTTGAAGATGTAGTATTATCCTATGTTCAAGCACTTAAAGAAGAAACCGAAGACCCAATTAAGTTTATTGATAAAGAAATTGAATATTTATATGAAGTTTTTATTTTTAGAAAAAATGGTTATAATATTTCAGTCGAGGTTCCTAAAACTTTAGATGAAATTGAAGAAGATTTCTTTTCATCAGTAACAGAATTAAATAATGATATTGATAATTCTGAAAGTAAAAGAAATAAAGTTATTGATGAGTTGGGCTCTAAAAGTGAAGAAGAACTTAAAGCAATGTATCAATTTGCTTTAGAAAATGGATTGATTAAAACAGAAACTAAATCTGTTGATATTTCTGAAGATGTAATAGAAAATATAATAGAAGATGAATTAAAAGTAGATGATGTTTTTGAGCCAGAAGTAGATAGTATTTTAAAGGTTGAAGATAAAGTATTAATAGAAGAAAAAGTTGAAGAAAAAAAATCAGCATTTGATACATCGTTTTTAGATGATTTATTAGAAATTTAAAGGAAGTTATTTTGAAAAAGAAAACATTAGATTCATTAACTGCAAAAGCTAAATCTTATGAACCTACATTTAATCCAGAAGTTAATTCTTCTCAGTATCCAAACAAAGAATTGGTACCTCTTAATGCATTGTTTTGTTCTTATCATCCGGTAACATTTATTGGTAATTGCCTACAGTGTGATATGAAGTGTAGTTATTTAGAAAGTATTATTGGTCCAGAATTAACAGATGTTATTTCTACAGAAGATAGAAATGAACTACTTGAATATTATTTTGGTCCAGATACACCAAATATTAAAATAGCAGAGAAATATGGAATAACTCTTCGTGTTCAGATACTAAGAGATAATCCATTATATGCTCCTAAAAATATTCAGTATTTAAGAATTAAAAAAGAAGATGGAACAATTACAAAGCCTACCTATGAGCATATAAGAAAACATTGGAGAACTTACTATCAGGGTTATTGGCTTTGGAAAGCTGCTGGAACGATGTCACAGGCTGGTTTACTTGTTCAATCCTTACCAAAAGAGATGACTCAATATATAGAATATTATAAGTTTCATAGAAACAAAATGGAAAGTAAAGATAAGGGTTCAACTGTTTTAATGGACTTGAATTTATTAGATCAAGAGCTTCCAAACAAGCAAGTTGAAATGGAGTTTAAAGATGAAAAATCTGCCACAAAATACTTTATTAGGAATGCGATTAGAGCCCTTTGCTCTAGTGATAATTATAATGAATATGAAGCTAAAGAATTTATTAAACAAATTCTTTCAGAACATTCATCTGAGGATCAAGAGAAAGAAGAATAATACAATTAAGGTAAATCTTGAAAAGTTAAGTTCTATATTTCAAGATTTAACACTTATAGTAAAAGAAGGAAAGTCTAATTCTGCTATTGTTGTTGGATATTGTAATGGTAAAGAAATTTTAAGAATTGTAGAGTCTGGTACAAAAGATTTTTCTTTAAATAAATCAATAGCAGTTATTGAGGCTGTTAAAAAGTATGCAAATATCCTTAAGATAAACTTATTGATGGAGTGATAGATGTTATTGATTGACATTAACGATACTTTATGTGCTACTACATTGGCTATTAATTTTGATGTCATTTGTAATTGTTCAGAATTAACTTTAGAAGAACAAAAAGAAGAAATTAGAAATATTACTGCAATTATAGATGAAGATTTTAGTGATTCTTATGAAATAAAATCTTACATCGAAGAACAATATAAAAATTTTGTTCCACGAACTTTTATGTTTAAAGATGTTATAAATGCTTTAGTTGCGCATTTGCAAGATCAGTATTCTTTTATGTACAGGGGAAGTGTTGGAAAAGAGAAATACTTTGAAACAGGTAGTTATGTGTGTGAACAAATGCATGATAGGTTTTTAGAGTATGGACTAAGCCCACAAGAAGAATTTAATATATCGTTTTATTTTGATGAAATTACTGCAAAGAAAATTGTAGGTCAATTTGCAGAATTATATACAGCAAGTGAAAGAATGGCTAGAATGGCTTGTGAAATAGATTTTGTTGAAAAGATTTATCTTCAAACTACAAGCTGGAATAACTTTGAAAACAATTTAAATCATTCAAAGATAATACCTGTTGATAATATAAATCATTTGTGCCAATATAGAAGTGTATATTTAAAATAATCTAAGCTACCAGATGGGAGAATATTGGTGGCTAAGAAAAAATTTTATCTAAGGCCAGATACAAGGAATTTAATTTATACTCGACTAGACAGAGTAAAGCTTTTAGAGTTTTTGGGTTGTACAAGTATTAAGGTATCTGGAAGAGAAATCAGATCAACTTGTCCTATTCATGGTGGAGATGGAATTAATAATTTCATACTTTATAATGACACCAATTGGCAGTGTAAAAGTAGTGGATGTCATTCTAATGAAAAGCAAGATGTATTTTCATTGGTCATGAAATCTAAAAACTATAAGTTTATGGAATCATTAAAATTAGTGGCAGGTTTTGCTTCTGTAAATGTGGACTTAGATGATGATTCTTTTAATGCTACAGAAGAAGTAATAAAAGCGACAAGCTGGTCTAATTCTGTTAATAAAAAAGAGTATGGTACCTCTGAAATAAAAGAGGTAGATAAATCTTTAGTTAGAAAGTTTATGTTAAATAGGAATAGCTATCTATCTAAAAGAAAATTTCCAGAATGGGTACTTAATGATTTTGAAGTTGGTTTTACTTCAGATTGGAAATTGTTAAGTAGATTGAATCTAGATGCAGAAGAACGTGTAACATTTCCTACAAGTTTTAAAAATAAATATATTAGTATTCAAGGTAGATGTATTAAAGGCCGTGGAGATAAATATAAGTTTCCAAATGATCCCTGGCCAAGAGATATTAAATACGACACCTTCTCTAATTTTCCTAAAGATAAATATTTATATAATTTTGATAGAGCTTTAGAGTATGCTTCTTTTATTGGTAATCTTATTCTTGTTGAAGGTGTTACAGATGTAATGAGATGTCATCAATATGGAATTAGAAATGTTGTTTCTGGATGGGGCGATTCTTTATCTAAAAATCAAAGGAAATTATTATTAGAATCTGGAGTTACAGAAGTAATAATAATGTATGATAATGATGAACCTGCAAAAAAAGCTACAGAAACAGTGATAGAGTGTTTAGAAAATCTTTTTGATATTTATGTAGCAATAGTTCCAAAGAAAGAAGATGAAAATAAAAATGATCCTGAAAATTGTTCTTCTTTGGAAATATATCACGCTTTATCTAAAAAGAGAAGAAGATTACATCCTAAAAAACTCTTTTAAAAAAAATAAAATTAATTGATATTAATATATAACATTAGGAGGTTTGAATGTTTTCTGGATATATAATTTCTATTATTGCTGGACATGTTCATAATTTTGATTTAAGATATACCAATAATGATAAACCATTTTTAAAAGTCAAAATTAAAAGTATAAAAGAAAATACATTTCCTAATGCCAAGAATAAGTTTTACAATAGCTTTAATAAAGTTATTGTGTGGGGTAAAAATGCTGAGATTTTAGCTAGAAAAATTAAAAAAAGTACAGATGACAAAGAGGGTACTTATATAGTTTTTTTATGTAAAGACTCAGGAGAGATGATTTCTGATAATGGTTCATATCATAGATTTGTTGGAACAAAATATAAAATTTATGATAATTCACAAGATTTTAATAAATTAATTGAAAAGATAGAAAAAGAAGATATTTTAAATATTAAAGAAATTTTTAATTAGGTGGTTGGTTATGATTTTTGAAGGTGAAGAATCATGGTACGCAGTAAGTATAAATCCTATGTATCATGATTTTATTTTAAAAGAGTTAAATAGGTTGGCTTGGGAAGAGTCATTTGAAATAAATTTCTTTAATCCTCACTATATCCCAAAGAGAAAAAAATCATCAAGTTCTTTTGGTATAAACAAAGCATTTAGAGGTTCTCAGATTTATGATGGTTATCTTTACATCTATATAGATGATGAAGAATTGAAAAATCATGAAAGTAGAATCAAAAGTATTAAAGGTGTTATAAAGGTCATGAGACCAACTGTAACACAAGAAGAATTTGATGCTATGTATGATTGTATTATGAGTATGTATAAGAATTATAAAAATCCAGCCAGTATAAAGAGACCTGTGAACAAGTCATCTTACGAATTTAAGGGAGGTGAGATGGTAGAGATTGTTGGTGGGCAATTGACTGGATTTAGAGGTAGAGTGAAGACTATTTGTAAAAATGGAGAGATGTTAAAGATTGGTCTTAGATTGTTGGGAACTGAAACGTTAGTAAGTTTTCCACCGTCAATGGTATCTTTAGATGTTTGATTTTGATATTTATAAAGAAAACTTGTTATCTAAATTTGATGACAATTTAAAAGAAGTGATAAATAAAAATCATTCTTTACCTCATTTAGAAAAGGGAATTAGAGACCTTTCTAAGAAAGGTGAAAACTACTCTTTACTTGTTAAAGCTTATACTGCAAACGTATATATTACTGCTAGAGAATATAAAAATAATATTGGTGATAAATTTAAAGTTTTTAAAGAAGATGATTTCATTAAGGATTGTTTGAGTAGTAAATATTTATTTAACGAAGATGGATATTATATAGGAGAATCAGAAAATACTATAGTAGCAGTTGAAATAGAAAAAGATATAACTTTAGATTTGTGTTTTGGAAGTTACCAAGAAATTAAATCTAATATTGTTTCAAGTATATTTGTTTTATTTCATAGAAAAGATATAACTGATATAAAACTTTTTGAGATCTTATATCAATGGAAAAGTTTACAAACTTTTAAAGAAAAGAAAAATTTTTATAAATATCTTTTAGATAAAAAGTTGGTTTTTAGGAGAGAGAATTGAGTGACAATGCTAGAAAAACGTTTAAGTTTTGCTGTAAAAGACTTCTAACAAATCAAATGAAGTATTTTATTCAAAATGCTAAATATCCAGAAAAATTAAATATTTACTGCGTTGGAGATTGTAATAATACTTTTAGATTAGGAGATTTTACATCTTCAGAAGGTGGAAACTTCTTTTTTTGTTATAACAATTGGTGGTATATATACTCTTTAAAAACAGGTTCTATAGAGCCATTTTTTCCTCTTACAATTTTTGATAGCGATCCAGAAGTTTTTACATACAATCTACAGCGTCATGGACTTATTACTGATTTAGGCAAAAAGTTTTTATTTGCTAAAATAACAAAAGAAGAATATGTTTCTGAAGCTATGATTACAAAGCAGTTTAACAGACAAACTATGCTTGATGATTTTAGTATGTTGATGAAATGTAAGATGTGGTGGGATTGTTTGATTACTAAGAAAAATCAGATTAATCACTATAAAGAAATGGCGACTAATTTAATAAATGAATCCACTTGAGACAGATGATGCGGTATGGTTGAATAAAATATCTAATGCTGCATTCAAAACTAATGAAATATATTCTAATTATGTTGGAAATAAAAAGAAAATTCTTCCTTGGATAGCAAAGTGTATGCTTAAAGAAGGTGTGTTACACTATCCTCAGTTTATTGATTTGTTTGGAGGGTCAGGAAATTGCTCTTATTTTTTTAATCAACTAGGAAAAACTGGTTGTATAAATGAGCTTCTTTATTTTAGCCATAATATGCACAAAATTATGTTCTCTGGTCACAAAGAATTAGTAACTCCAATTCATCCAAGTAATCTTGTACCACCTTATGTTACATTTAATAAATATGAAAATATAAGTTTAGCTGATACTGCTAAAAAGAAAATGGTATCAGCTAAAAAAGTTCGTGATTTGCTTGGTGATGAAGATATTGCCAGTGTACATGATGTAGAGACTGTATCTATTGATGTCGATTTTTATTCCGAAAATGGTATCTTTAATAATTTCTGGACAGTAGTAAGACCCTTTGTTGGAAGGAATCTAACAGCAAAAGAAGCATTTGAAAGCTGCTGTTATTTAACACATGCAATACTGAATGGTGAAGATGAATATAATATAGATAAAGTTTTAGTTAAGTGTATTCAGGGTGATTCGGTAGGATTTATAAAAGAGAAAAAATATGAAGCATTTATTGATCCAAGTCAAACTTTTATTTATCTTGATCCTCCTTATGGTGCAGATAACTCTAATAATAAATACTATAAAATATATGATTTAATGGAATGTTTATCTTATGCATTTTATAAGATAAATAATAAATATAAAGAAAATAAATCTTTGGGTATAGAGCCTCAGATTTGGAAGTATGTAGATGATATTCCTAATCTTTCTAGCAATATAGATAAACTTGAACATATTAAATTGTATGGAAGTAGATTTGCTGGTTCAGTAAGATTTAAAGATTCATTTTTTGAACTGCTTGATGCTTTAAAATCAAGTGATTTACCTGTATGGATATTTTCATTTGGTGCAGATTCTAGCTTTGTTCCTGGAGATGAAATTGCTTGCATTGTTCAAGATTATTGTCATCACGTAGCTGTTTATAGTATGTCTTATGATTATAGTTATCGAAAGAAAAAATCAGAAAATAATAAATCAATGTCAGGCATGACGATAGGGGTTGATACAGATACTGAAGCTGGTAAAAAAACAACCACTGACAGTGAAGTTCTTTATATTTGTAAAAGATAATGAAAAGTAACCTACTGGATAGAAATTATGAAACTACCACAATGTTTAGTTTTAGCATCTATAAATGAAGAAATTAAATCTGCACATGCACATAGTAAAACTACTTTTTTAAGATTTTCTCATAAAGGTGGCTTTATGTTTGATGTTAAATCAGAAATAAATCTTAATAGAGTAATAGCAGAAAGAAGTAAAAAAATTATAGAATACAATAAGAGGTAGTTGTTTTATGGATAGATTAGTAACTGCTGGAAATAGTCTTGCTGATTTTTTAGAAGCAAAGAATACCTTAAATCAAATATACACAAACAGAGATAAATTTATATTTATATCATACAGTGGTGGTATTATAAATCATTCACAATCAAAGAATTCTCCTCAATATAATATTTTGATTGATATTATGTTCTTGGAGAAAGAAAAAGCTACAGAAGATATTATTGCTAATTCGTTACTAGATATTGATGCTTCTCCGTTTTTTGATTCTTGTAAATTTGAAAATATGTTAAAATTATTAGAGGTTATATCTACAACAAATCATTTAAAATCTGACACAGATGATCCTGTACTTATTATGATTTCTAGTGAAGTTAAGATGTCTAGTAATTTGGGTTTTAATAAAAAAGAAATGCACAATTTAGCTTTGTCTGTTATAGTGTCTGAAGGTAAGACTTATGATAATGTTACACGAAAAAGTATTCATCCAGAGAACTTACCAAATTTAAATATAAATAAAGAAGACTGATAGATGGCAAAAATAGACAGCTTGCAAAGAAGAAAAAATGTAATTAGTTTTTTTTCTGAATTGATTAAAAATTATGATAGAGAATTGTGTGATTTTATTCCTTCTATTTGTTTAGATGTTTCAACAAGTAGTACTGGACATATGATGATAGTTTCGAGTATTTTTGATTCAAACAATGAGTTAGCTGATCTATTGCCGTTAGATCAAAATATATCTTCTTGGGATAAGGAGCAGACTATAATAACTAAGAAAAGACACAAGTTAGACAAATCTGCTCTTTATCCTTACTCTTTCGATAGACTTAGTGAGTTTAAAGAAAAATTAAATTGCGTTATTGATAGATATGAAGAAAAATTTTGTTCTAAGTATAATGTAAATATAAATCAATATAGAAATAAATCTTATCCAAAATTTGCTGTTGCTGAATCTGTTTTCTTGTTTCAGAAAAATGCTATTTTATCATTAACAAGATTTCAAAATACAGCTATCAATATATTATTTGATAGAGGATATATACCATTTGAGTATGATAATCAAGAAGCAAAATCTTTATTAGGTGCAGTAGGAAGAAAAGAAAATGTATTACCGTTAATAAATGAAATGTATGATTTAGATGTGCCTTTATTAGAAAAGTATTCTCATGTAGGAGATGCAATTGCTCAGGGGTATTATCATAATTTTATCATGCGTCAATCAATAATTTAAAAGGGTTTTTAAGATGTCTAAGAGTGCTTGTGAATTAGTAAGTTTTATTTGTCCAAATCATGACAAAGTAGACCATAAAGGTTTTTCTAAAGAACATCCTGTGTTGTTGGTAACAGGAGAAATGTGTTTATTACCAAGAATTTATATAACAGATTCAAATTCTGAACCAAGAGCTTATGGTGTGAAAATTCCTGTTAATTGTTGTACTGAATGTTGGGATTCTATGATGTATCCTGAATATTTTATAAGTATTGCAGCTAATCCGAAGTATAAAGATAAGTTAAGTCTTGAATCTGAATATATTTTAAATAATAATCTTCCAAAAGCAAAAAGAGAGATTTTTTGTAATAATGCGAATAGAGCAGTGGTACATAAGGGTGATAGTTTAAACAAAACAAACGATATTGTTTGCAGGGGTTTATTTTTAATACAACCTCTTGAGTATTTATCGTATGTTGATAATAGGGTATATCAAGACACCGGCAAACCAATGAATGCCTATACATTTGAGTTAGAGATTGATTGTTGTTTGGATTGTTTAGAAATTGGATGGGAACAGATCAAATCATTAAGAATGAATAAATTAATAGAAAGATTTGCCAAACCTGATTCTCCTGATATTAGAAACAATCCAGACTTTGCTGCAACATTTAATTACTTTAAGGCTTTGTCACAATAATTTAATAAGGAAGATAATATGAGTAACATAATTGCAGAAGTAGAAAAGTTAGATTTAAGTAATTTTGAATTTAAAGATTATATCTCAGCATCTCAAATAAAAGGATTTGAATGTCCAACAAGATGGGCAGATTCATTAATTAATCCTTCTTTTTATTCAAACACTGGTCCAACAGCTTTTGGAGATGCAATTCATGTTACTATTGAGCAATTAAGTTATTTGGCAGTTGAAAAATATGATAGATTTACTGGAAAACTTACAGATGATGAAGTTTTTGGAACTTGGAAAAATATTTTAACTAAATATCCTGCTTTAGTTTCATTGGAAAATTTCCAGAGAGGTATTAGACAGCTTACTTTTTGGATAAGTGAAGAAAGAAAGCGCAATGCAAGGATATTTGTAGATTTTAATGGTGTTCCTGGAATTGAGATGAATTTTTATTGCTATCTTCCCAATGGAGTTATGGTAAGGGGTATTATAGATAGAATAGAAGAAAATGATTATACAGACTCTGATACATTAGAATTAATAGATTGGAAAACTGGTTTTCTAAAAGATGATCATAGTAAACAGATGACCCTTTACAAAATAGCCGGTAATCAAAATATAGATAAAAGTAAAAAAATAAAAACAAGAGTCTGCGAATTAGAACGAGAATATATAGAAAATTATATAATTACAAGCAAAGATGTTGAAGAATATAATAATTTTGTTTTAATATTAAAACAAACAATTGATAATTATGCAGAAAATATCAAGCATTACATCGAATCTGGACAAATCAAAGAACTTTATGAATTCTTGTTTAGATTTGCTAATTTTAACAAGTGGTGTTATACATGTAGATTATCTTCGGTTTGTAAAACATATATAAGTAAAATTTATGGTTACATACCGGGTTTAGAAAATACAGATGGAATGACAGATTTAGAGGTTGTAGAAAGTTTAGTAGCTCAACATGAACATCTCAAGATGATTGAAAAATCTGTTAACAAGATGGCAAAAAATATTGATTCTAGACTTATTGATTATCTAAGTAAAAATGAAGGTCAAGAAGTAGAACTTTCTGATGATTATAAATTGGTATTGACAAATAGAACAAGAAGAGATGTGGATGGTAGTATTGCGATACCAATTATGATAGAGTCTAAATTAAGTCATCTCTTGTCTGTAAGTGTTTCTGCATACCAAGAAGCATTAAGAGAAATCCCCGAAGATAAGTTAAAAGTATTTGAAAGTTCTATAAGTACAATCAAGGGAAATGATAATTGGAAATTTGTTAAAACATCCAAAAAATCTAAGAAAGATTAATCTATTGATTGATATAGAAGATAACTCTGATAGAAAATTAATATTTTATTGTGACGGTGGATTTAGTAGAAGTAAATTTCCTCTATCACCAGCTTACGGTTCTTTTATACATGTAGAGCAAATCATATTAAGAGGACATACTAAACCAAGTAACAAATGGTCTGAACAAAAATTTATCAATCATCCAGTAGAGATTTCTACAACTCAGATGTCTGAAGTGGCTACATTGAGGTGGCTTTTAGGTATTATAAAAAATGATTTTTCTAATGAAAAAGAAATAATCATAAGGATGGACAGTAGATTTACAATAAATGCTGTACAGGGTAATTATAAATTAAAAGTCAAACGTATCATTCCTATTGTTAAAGAAACATCTCAATTATTAAAATCTTGTAAAACAAAGATTAATTTTGAGTGGATTTCAGGCAATGTTATGAAAACTATCTTGGGACATTGATAATATGACTTCTCATGAATTGGCTAAAATATTATTAAATATGCCAGATGTAAATATTGACATTAGAAATATCGCTGGAGATTTTGGAGGTGAAGTAGAAAAAGTTGAATTAATACCAGCAGGAAAATTTGGTTGGAATAAAGATTATTCTTTTATTAGAATTGATTCAGAATCAGATGAATATTTGTATTAATTGTGTATATTAAACAATAAAATACTTCAAACAGAAAGGTAGTAAAAAATGGCTATCACCGAACAGGATGTTAGAAATCTTTTAGCAGCAGCTAAAAAGCAAAGAGAACAGCTTCAGAAGTTTGCTGATCTTGATGTTACCGATGTTGAAAGTCTTAAAATTTTAAAAGAAGAAATCAATGCAGAACGTGAGAAAGTTGCATTTTTAGAAAATAATGAACTGGATCAGGAAATTGATGATTTCTTAGATTCTGTTAGAAAAGATGATGTTGTGGAAGGTGGAGATACAACGGTTGAAAATCCTCCTGTTGATGGCTCCATTGGATCAAGTGTAGAAACTGGAAATGCACCTATTACTGATAATTCTATTCCAGGAGAGGGAACTGGTTCTACTGATGGATCGAATGTAGAAACTCCTAGCGATAGTTTAGAAAATGTAGAAACTCCTAGCGAAAATGGACCCGCCAATCTTGACGTTGAAGGAAAAAGACTTCCTGATGGCTCTGTTTTAAAACCTGATGGTAGCAGAATTTTTGCTGATGGAACTGCTATTGATGCACATGGGAATCGTGTTTCACCTCCTGAAAATCAGTAATAAAAAATAAACAAAAGAGGAGTGCAATTTATTGCATTCCTCTTTTTTCTTTTCTTATGAAAAAAATAAAATTAAATAATTCAGATTTATGTGCAATTGTTGATGATGAAGATTTTGATGAAATTAACCATCATGACTGGTATCTTCATTTAGGGAGAGCTAAGTCTGTTAAACCTATAAATGATAAAAGAATTTATCTTCATCAATATCTGCTTTTAAATAAAATAAATGAAAATAAAAGTAAAATTTTTATTAAACATAAAGATAAAAATTTATTAAATTGTACTCGTTCTAATTTGATAATAATAACTGCTGAAGAAAAAACAAGACAGTCTAATAATAGATTAAATAAAACTTCTAAATATCGTGGTGTATCTTTTGATAGTAAAAGTAATGGCTGGAGAGCAAGTATAACTATAAATAAAAAGTTATATAACCTAGGTACTTACGATTCAGAAGAAGAAGCATATAGAATATATAAAGAATATAAAGATAAATATTAAATTGTTTCTACATAATAAATACAAGGGATTTATATGAGTTTTTGTCACTTACACTGTCATTCCCAAGGTTCATTTGCTGTAAAAAACGATGGATGTGCCAAACCTGAAGATATGCTTAGTAGGGTAAGTGAGCTTAAGATGCCAGGTATAGCAATTACTGATCACGGATCAATGATTGAGATTATTTCTTCTTTAAATCTTGCACAAGAATATGAAGTTAAAGTAATTCCAGGTATGGAAGCTTATATGGTCCATGATGTCAATAAGATGTCTGGAAATTCAAGTTATCACATAACACTTCTTGCTATAAGTGATATAGGTCTTTCTAACTTATATAAACTTCATCATGAATCTTATAAATATTTTTACTATAAACCAAACATAGATTTTAATTTACTTAATCAATATAATGAAGGTATTGTATGTCTTAGTGGGTGTCCGGCTGGTATGTTTTCTGAATATTTTAGATCAGGAAATATTCAAGAAGCAATTAAGACTTTGACTAAGTTTAAAAATATATTTGGTGATAGGTTTTATGGAGAAATACAAAGAATTGGTATTCCAGAGTTAGATAGATTTGCTGATTCTTATTACGATATTTTTATAGATCAAAACATAAAGCCAATAGCAACTAATGATGTTCATTTTGTACACAAAGAAGATAATACCTTGCATGATATAGCTATATGTATTAATAAAGGTATGAAATTAGGAGACCCAAATCGAGCTTTAAAATCATGTCCAGAAACTTACTTAAAATCAATAGATGAAATAAAAGAAATATTCTCTGACAAGATGGCTGCCGTTCACAATACAATGGAAGTATTTGAAAGATGTAATATAAGTCCATTGCGTAAACAGAATTTAATGCCCTCCTTCGTTGTTCCAGATAATTTTGTTTCTAACAAACCAGACGACGAAAAGATATTTGATTATCTGGTTTACAAAACTAAACAAGGTCTTAAAGAACTTATTCCAAAAGAACAATTAAAAAAAGCAGTATCAAGATGTCAAGGTGAACTGTCTGTTATTAGAAGAATGGGCTTTTCATCTTACTTTTTAATTGTTGCAGATTTTATTGAATGGGCAAGAAGTAAAAATATACCAATTGGTCTTGGTAGGGGTTCAGCGGCTGGCTCTTTGGTTTGTTATTGTTTAAAAATTACAGCAGTTATTAATCCACTAGATCATGGTCTTATATTTGAAAGATTTTTAAATGAAGGTCGTGTTGGTTCGCCGCCAGATATTGATATTGACGTATCTTATACAAACAGACAAGAAGTAATTAGTTATGTAAGAGAAAAGTATGGTGAATCTCGAGTTGCTATAATAGGAACTATGGGTACATTTAAACCCAAGACATGTATTAGAGATGTTGCTAGAGTTTTAGGTTTGCCTGATTCTTTATCAGATCAAATCTCAAAGTGCATACCTGAACCAATTCAAGGTATTGATATGAACTTTCAGATGGCACTTAAGGAATCTGAAAAATTTAAAAAGTTTTATGAACGTTCGCAAAATCCTCAAAATAAAGATGACGAAAAATTAACTAAACTTTTTAAATATGCCATGCAGCTTGAAGGAAATAAAAGACATATTTCAAAACATGCTGCTGGAGTTGTAATAGCTCCAGAAGGAAAAAGCGTCAGTGACTTTCTTCCAGTTATGATAGACTCAAAAGATAAATCAGTTTTTACTGCTGTAGATATGCATACCGTAGAAGATGCTGGTGCATTAAAAATGGACTTTTTAGGTCTTAAGACATTGGATAAAATTCACAATTGTATGTTAAGAACTGGTCACAAAGATGGTTATTACTATTTAGTTAAAAATTGTGATATTCATAATAAACAAGTTTATGACTCTGTATTCAGAGAACAAAATACAATAGGTATTTTTCAATTTGAAAAAGAAGGAATGCGGGGAGCATTAAAAGATTTTGGAGGTAATTGTTTTAATGATCTTGTTGTAGTAGTTTCAGCAATGAGACCAGGCCCAAAAGATGAAATACCAAAAATGGCAGATGTTAAGTGGGGAAGAAGAATTGCTGATTATGATCATCCAATGTTAGAGTCAATATTAGATGAGACTTATGGTGTCTGTATAGAAGAAAATTCACTTATTCAAATGTCAGATTTTTCTAATAAAAAAATCAAAGATATTGTTGTGGGAGATAAAATTATTTCTCATGATGGTAGTTATAATTTAGTAAAAAGAAAAATAAATAATGGCAATAAGAAAATAATAAATTTAAAATTAAGAGATGGAAGAGAATTAAAATGTACTCCAGACCACAAGATATTTACTCTTAATGGGTGGATTGAAGCACAAAATTGTAAGAATGAATTTATAGGAAGAAATATAAATTATAGAAATACTGGCAATAAATTAAGTATTCAAGAAGCAAGATTAATCGGTTATCTTACTGGAGATGGTTGTATTTCTGGTAAAAAAGATATTTCTTTTTATTCAACCTGTAAAGCAGTTATTGAAGATTTTCAAGATATGGTTGAGCAATTTGGTTCGAGATATACTGTTTATGAACGAGAAAGATCAATACAGATACAGGTGTATGCTGAACCAAATAATAAATATAAATCTACCTCAACCGTACTTAAGCTTATGAGAGATTGTGAATTACAGAAATGTAATTCACATACAAAATTTGTTCCTACTATTATTCAAAATGCTGATCGAGATAGCGTTTTTCAGTATCTAGCATCATATTTTGATTGTGATGGTCATGTAAGTGAAAGTTGTGCTTTTATTAAAACGGTATCACTATTATTAGCAGAGCAAGTATCTGAATTGTTATTTTCTGTAGGAATTCCATGTTCTGTATATAGTACTTTTTATAAAGAATGTAAAGCATATCAAATAACTATTTATGATGGTAATAAATTTGAATATATTAGAAAATATATGAAAAGAGATGTTCCATTATTAGTTGGAACTCCAGGTGGTGATGGTTATTTTCCAGTTTCTATAATTAAAAATATTTGTAAAAATAATAACATTTCTCAAAGAAAATTAACTTCACAATATGGAATTGAAAGATCATTATTAAATAGAACATATTATATTAAAAGATATGTTGCGAATAGATTATTAAAAGCTTTAAATATAACTGATTATGAAAATAAAATTTTTACATTAGTTGATGATATTTCTGAAGTCGGTACTGCAAATGTTTATGATTTAGAAATAGATAATGTTCACTCATTTATAGCTTCTGGAATTCCAGTACATAATTGTCTTTATCAGGAGCAAGCAATTAGAATATTTGTTGAATTAGCCAACTTTTCTGCTGTTCAAGCTGATCTTGCTAGACGTGCTATAGGTAAAAAGAAACCAAAAGAAATGGAAGCATTAAGAAAAGACTTTTTTACTGGATGTTCTGATAATAAAATTGATAGACATATTGCACAAAAGATATTTGATAAAATTGAAAAGTTTGCATTTTATTCTTTTAATAAATCCCATGCCGGAGTTTATGCTGGAATAGCTTTTTTTACTGCGTATTGTAAAACATATCATCCTGCATACTATATGGCAGAGTGTTTTAACTTTGATAAATTTGATAAATTTAAGTTGTTTGTTGAAGATTGTAGAAGGATGGGTATTCCTGTTTTACCACCAGATATAAATTGTTCTAAAGAGCGTTTTAGTGTAGAAAAGTTTGATAAATCTTTACATGTTAAAAATCCATATTTTGATACTTTATATAAAGATATTGAGGATGGAACTGAATGTATTAGATTTGGATATGAGTATGTTAAAAATGTTTGTCAAGGTTTAGATTTACATTTAAGACACAAGTTACCATATACTACAATTATTGATTTTGTTCAGCGTAATGAAAAGTTAGATAAGTCATCTTTAGAGTGGTTAGCTAAAGTGGGTTTTTTTGATAGTCTTGGAATTTATAGAAATGATGTTTTATTTAATATTGATAAACTAATGTCTCTCCAGAAGACCAAGAGAAAAGATGTTAGACAAAGAGATATGATGGATTTTATGGATGAAGAAGAAAAAGAATCTATTATATCTTTAGAAAAAACAAATAAAGAAGATGATGATAAAATTAGATTAAGATGGGAAATTGAAGGTGGTGGCTATGGATTTACCAGTACTTTCCGAGATGCGTTTAAAGAATTTTTAAGTAGATCAAACGGTCTTTCTGTTAAAGATATTGTCAAAATGGAAAATTCATCATCAGTATCCTTTTTAGGAATGATATACAACTTAAAGCCATATAGAAAACCAGTATTTAATAAAGAAACAAATGAAAAATCAAACAAACTAATGTTCTTTTTTGGTATAGGAGATTTTGATGAACAAATTGATATTGGTTTGTTTGAAGATAGTATTACTAAGAGTTCTAAGATAATGAATATTTCTATTTCTGACAATATGTTTGAAAAAGAAGATATTGTATTAGTAACAGGTAAAGTCGTAAATTATAGATTTATTACAGATAGTATAGAAGTATTAGAACGAGTAAATAAGAAAAATTAAATATGGATTACTTATTATTTTCACTCTCTATATTGTTATGTTTTTTATTATTATTTTCAACAAGTTATAAAATAGATAAATATACAGATGATAAAAAATTGAGATTAAGAATAATGGTATTTGTAACATATATAGTTGTATTTATACATTTTTTTTGGTATTTAAATTTAACTGGATTAATAAAATTTATTGATAAGGATTTTTAAATGGGTTTTGGAAAAGCTGATCCTAATATTAAGTGGTGTGCCCTTTGTGGTGGATTGTGGGAAGAAGATTCTGATAAATGTACTAATCCTACATGTGCATCTGGAAAAAAACTTGGTATCAAAGAGGATAATGAAGAAGAAATCACTGCTGATGATTGTATTATTGATGATGATAATTATCCATTTATTATTAATACTGCCTTAGATTTAATTTATTGTAGAATCTGTAAGCAAGAATGGAATCAAAAAAATAATTCATGTTTTAATTCAGAATGCTCTAATTACAATGATGACTTAGATGATAAGGTCGCCATACACGAGCCAGACCCAATTGTAACATCAAAGTCTAAAGATGTTACAATGATATTAATGTCAATTCTTAAAGATTCTGGATATGAAAAAACTGCCGTAGCTTTAAAACACAGAGCCAAAGAAGGCTTTGTTAAATATGGAACATTATTAAAATCTCATAATAATCGCAATGCCGAAATGGATGCATTGCAAGAATCTTTAGATTTAAATCAATATCTATTTCAGTGTTTAATTGAAAGAGATATAGCATACGAAGAATTAAAAAATAATTATAATGAATTATTAAGAGAGAAGCAGAGTAATGAAAAAAGATAATAACCTAACTATCAACTGTTTAACTCCTAATAAAGATAAGATTAGGATTTTAACAACTGGAGATGATCCTAGATTACAAACTGGATTTGGAATTGTTCATTCTCATATTTTAACTGAGTTGTACAAAAATGAAGATTATCAGATTGTTACTGCTGGATGGACTCCTCCTAGAGATTCAAGAACTGAAAGTAGACCACTTGCTGGTGATGGGTTGAATGTTGATAACAATACAGATTGGAATATTGTTGACTGTAAATCATTCATGTTTGACAACCATGCTTCTGATACCCTACCTAGAATGTATAAAGTTTTTCAACCCCATGTTATACTTTCTATTGGTGATGCCTGGATGCTTAATCCTGTGTATGGTCTTAAAAAACAACATCCAAATAAATTTAATTGGATAGCATATACTCCTATTGATGGATTTCCTCTAAAAGATGAATTTGCTGAGATTTTAAATAAAGCAGATAACCTTGTAGCATACAGTAGTTGGGCAAAAAATATAATTGAAGAAAAATTACCACAAAAAGATATATGGGTTATTAATCATGGAGTGGACGAAAAAACATTCTATCCATTAAATGAAGATAAAAAAGAACTTAGAAATACAATTGGTTTAAATGATATTGATTTTCTTGTTGGGTGGGTAGCTAGAAATACTCCGAGAAAAAGAGCCGATATTGCAATTAAAGCATTTGCATATTTTAAAAGTGCATCATTATCTTGTTCAAATTGTTTGATTGAAATTTTTGAAGTAAATGAAACTGGTCATATAAAGAATTCACAATTTGAAAAGATAAACAAGAATGAAAAAGTAGAATGTTCTATTTGTAATAAAGAAATGGTTTATACAGAACCAAAAAAGAATGTCAAATTATATTTGCACACACCCGTTGATGAGAAGGAAGGTTTTGCCTTAGAGTCTCTTTCAAAAGAATTTGGTATAAATGGAAGCGTTCTTCATCCTGATAAAGTTATTGTAGGTCAGGGTGTTAATAAGAATTATATGAATATTCTTTATAATTCTTTTGATGTTACATTTAACTCTGCTGAAGCCGAAGGATGGGGAATGCCCATACATGAATCTATGGCGTGTCGTGTACCCGTTGTAGTGCCTAATTTCGGGGGTTATTTGGGCGATTTGGTGCGACCATTTGAAACCGGATTCGTGGCCGAAAATGAAGCTCTAAATAGGGATTATTCAACCAACTACATAAGAGCATTACCAAGTGGTATAAATATAGCTCTTTTATTAGATTTGGTTTATTATAGCAAGATTAATCAGTTAGATGTATTTCTAAAAAGATGGAATATATCAGAGTATAAATTAAGTTATATTTATAATATAATTAAAGAATATCCAAACATAGTAGAAAATGTTATTGATGGTGGATATAATCAAGCAATTGATTTGAAATGGAATGAACTTGCTAGTAAATTTAATTTAATAATTCAAGAAACTACACCTGAAATAAAGAAAAAAGAATTACTATCAAATATAAGTACTGAGAATAATCTTCTTGCTATTTCTGATATATCTTCAACAAAAGATATGTTTTTTGCTGGCCCAGAAAAGTTTTTTAGAGAGTCTTTAAATTTATTTAAAGATCAATATAATATTCACTCTGTGGGTTATGCAGAAAATAAAAAACCAGTATTTGATATATCTTCTAATAAAGAAGATGATATTAATGTGTGGAAAATTAATTATAATTCAGTTAAATTAAAAGAACTTATTGATGCATTTAGACCAAAAGTTTTATTTAGTTTTGGTTATTCTTTAAATGAAGTTTATAGTGAAGCTTTATTTCAAAGTATTCCACTGATTTCATTTGTTCCATTTTGGGATTTACTTTGTGGTAATCCACTAAGGATGGCTACATGTAAGTATAATTGTCAGAGTTGTAGTTCTTATTTAGATAAGAATCATATAGGTGTTCATGAAATGTATTTGAAAGCCTTAAATTATTCTAGCATTTTAGTTTTTCCATCTAAGTTTGCAAGTGAAACATTTAATAAACTTTGGGGAAACAAAATACAAGGTCTTGCTGAAAAATCTTTAGTATTGTATCCAGATGTAAATGAAAATGATAAAAATATTATTTCTTCAAATTACAATATGAATGAAGATGCTAAATTTATAACATTGATGTCTTCTAAAGAAGAGAAGGGTGCATTGTTGTTCGCTGAAATGGCAATGAATCTTCCAGAGTTTGATTTTTTATCTGTTGATCCTCAAGGTGAAACAGTAAGAAATTTATTTTCTTTTGTTGAAGAAAAAGTAGGTAATTTAACTTCAACACCAAGGTTACAAAAACCAATTGAAGTTTACTCTCATTCTAAACTGGTGTTAGTTCCCTCTGTTTGGAAAGAGCCATTTAGTAGGGTTGTTTTTGAGGCGGCATTAAATGGTATTCCAGTTTTAGCAGCGAAT
Organism: uncultured Flavobacterium sp.; assembly: GCA_964409345.1. Lineage (GTDB taxonomy): Bacteria > Bacteroidota > Bacteroidia > Flavobacteriales > Flavobacteriaceae > Flavobacterium. The sequence continues at coordinate 114,443 of CAYPCZ010000001.1, forward strand.
CATTCTGGTATGAGTGAATTATTACCAAAATCAGTTTTAATTGATGATTATTATAATCTTAATGAATGGGTTAAAAGGATTCAAGAAGTTATGACTGATTACAAGTTAAGACAGAAGATGTTAGTAGATATTAACAAGTCGTATGTTACATATAGAAATTCATATAATAATCAAAAAAACCATTTTAAGAATAGAATTAATGATTTACTTAAAGAAGAAATATTAGAGGTTTAAATGTTTTTTGATTGTCTTTCTGAATCAACTCTTAATAAGATATATGTTTCTTTAAAATTAATATATGGTGAATTTAGGTATGATAAAGAATTAATAAAACAATTTCTTTATAGGTTTTGTGAATCAAGAAAAATACCTTTTGATCATTCTTGTCTAAGAGTTCTTATTAAGAAAGAGATTATAATATCTGATAATTCATATATGCCAATAAGCGATGTTATATCTGGTATTTATTGTTCTGATTTTATTGGAAAAAATAATTCTTATTTTGGTGATCAGATGTTAAAAGAACTGTTGAGAAAATATTCTAACAAAAAGATAAGTATAATAATATTAGAGGATTAATTATTTATGAAATTACTAAATGAAAATATAAAAATGAATTTAATATTTAATGAGATAAAATCTCTAAAAGAATTTCAACAAAGATATGATCCAGATTCAGATTGTTATCCTGTAGCAAGTTTTGATTTACATATTGATGAGATTTCTATATCAGGTTTTTATATATATATGGTTGACGTTAAGTCTGATTTAAATTTTATTAATAATATTCTAATTTCTTTTCCTGATAATTTTAATGTAGAAGAAAGAGATTTTAGATTTGAAATAATTAAAAATGCAGAAATGTTTTTTGAAGGAATTGCCGATACAAAAGAATTTTTAAAAGCTTTGCGTGATAAATTTTTTGTCAACACAGAAGGAAATAGATTATCTGACAGTGTATCAAGTGATGTTGTTAAAAAAGAAGTAAATACAGAAAAAAACACAATTGATAACAACTTTGGATATAAAAAAGAAGAAGATGAGATTCCATTTTCTGATAAATCATCTGATAAATTAGAAGTAGAACAGGAAGAAGAACAGGAAGAAGAAGAATTAATTGTTGATCAATATGATCCAAATGATATAGATTTAGATTCTTTGATGGATTCTTCTATGCCAGAGCAAATTTCACCACACAAAAATACAGAAGATAAAAATCTTATTGAAAAAGAAACAGAAATAAAGAATGAAGAATCTAAAAAAATACAAGTAGATACCGAAGATATTGTAAAAGAAAAACCCATACAGGAAACAGAAATAGAGAATAATAAAAAAGAATCAGCATCGTCAAGTATAATGGATTCTGATATTGATTTCTCGGATATTTTTAATGATGACGAAGACGAACCCACATCAACAGATTTTTAAAATATATATAAAAGAAGAAAATTTTCTTGAAAAGGGTCTAGTTAGTTTGATTGGACCCTTTTATTCTCAATATATTTACTATTGTTTAAAGCAGTCTGTATTAAAAAATTCTCATTTATTTTCATATAACTTCGATGAGTGTTCAAATATTTTGTTGAACAGTTATAATTATAAGGATATAAAATATGATGAGAATAAAATATACTCAGTATTGAATTTTAATAAATTTTTTTCTATTGATAGCTTCTTAGATAAGAAGAATGTAAATATCATAAATTTCTCAAAAGAATATATTGTATCAAATAATTGCAATAACTTCAATATCTTTCCTCCATTCGATTATTCTATTTATGTTAAAGATGAATATGATTCTTTTATCTCTCCAAAATATAATTCTTTTAATTTTAGTGTTTTTTGTAATGAATTAGATGAAATAGAAGAACTCTTTAAATTTTGGATAAAAAGTAAGATAATATTTGGAAATATATATTGTTTTTATTATAACACTTCAAAAAAAGATCAAGAATATATTAAAAAATATTCAAATTTAAATCATAATAAGAATATTATATTTTGTAACTTAAATAATGTTAATTTTAATTTAATAATGAATGCTTTAAAAACTTGTGTATTTTCATTGCATTATTCTTATAGTATGGTTTATCCATTTTGGGCAGCAAGATTCAAGTGTTATCCAATTGTTCTAAGTGAAGATGTGTTTTCTTCTTATGTAAAGTATATTAAAAATAAAGAATATTTTATACCTATTGTTGAGGGGTTTTGGAATTATCCTAAAGAATTAGCTACTCTTATAAAACAATTAGAAAAAATAAAGATTAATAAGTTTAATTTATCAGATATGATAATAAAAGGAAATTAAGATGTCAAATGTAGATGTTGAGATGTCGAGTACAGATATTGAAGTATTTAATCATTTAAGTGGTATGGTTGAAGTTCATAAGGTTGCTGTAGTTATTTATAAGAAAAGTAATAAAATGAGTATTCCATTTTCTGAATTGAAAAAATTAGCTTTTAAGATGAAAGTAGGATCACCTCAATTTCACTCGGAAACTACAATAGAAGATGTTGCGTACAATCATGGTAAAAAACCATTTTCAGATGTTCCATCAATATTTAAGGCTGTTAAAAGACATCTGGTAAAATATTATTTAGAAATAATGACTGAATCTGGAACTCAAAAGTTTTACGGAGAAGGTTCTGCTGGTGCTGATAATATTAATAATTGGAGTTTAAAATCTTATGCTTATGAAATTGCTCACAAAAGAGCTTCTGCAAGATGTTTAAAAAATGCATTAGGAATTAATATGTCAGCAGACGTTGAACTGAGTGGAGATATTGATTCCTTAATAGAAGATTCTATGTCTAGTAGCAATTTTTATGTAACAGAAGAATATGAAGAAGTTGAAGAAAATGAAAAAGAAGAGTTAGATATTTCTCCACCTGCTGGTGAAATGCAGTTAAATTCTATGTATGATTTAATTTGCAGAAAGTTAGATGTTGATTTTAAAGACAACAAGAGTTCTCTTTCTTTTAAACAAATCAAAGATGTAATTAAAGAAACTGACAGTGAGTTATATAAGATCTTGTTAGAAAATAGAAATGAAACACCATCTGAATTCTGGATCACGAAAAGAGATTTTAAAGAATTTATGGATTTTATTACAAGTAAACAAGCTGGTGAATATTTGATGACTCACGGTAATCTATCTCATACTGTTCAAGGAAAACCAAACAAAGCATTAGAAAATAAATCTACTTAAATTTTAGTATTTGTTATATTTTTCACAAATAGGATAATTGTTTTGGTTGGCTAAAATAAAAATCTGTGTATGTACAATTGGTTGATTTTTATATTCCTATTTGGTGTTTATATAGCTATATTTTGTGTTGTACAGATGCAGCCTAAATCTAAAATGTATATCGTATAATCACAAAATTTATTGATATAATTTATATCAAAAGTTCTAATTAGAATTAAGTAAGATTTAAAATTCCAGAATTTATGAGGTAAAAATAATGTCCGCAACTTTAGATTCGGTATCAGAAAGATCTTCTATGTTAGATAAAGAAGATGTAATTTTTAATAAAGAATTAGAAAAAGATAAAAATTTAAAAAGTAATATATTTACTCCACGCACAGCTTTTAAGCCTTTTGAATATGATGTTACAAGATTTAAAGATGCTATAAATCATAGTTACTGGTTAGTGTCTGAATTTAATTTTACTTCTGATATTCAGGATTTTAAAGTAAGACTTAATGATAAAGAAAAAAATATAGTTAAAAATACTTTATTGGCTATTTCTCAAATAGAAGTTGCGGTTAAAAAGTTTTGGACAAAATTAGGTGAAAGATTTCCAAAAGCAGAATTTGAACAGGTGGGAGTAACTTTTGGAGAAAGTGAAGTAAGACATGCAGATGCATATTCTCATCTTCTGCAAGTTTTAGGATTAAATGATGAATTTGATAATATTTTAGATATTCCCGCTATTAAGCATAGAGTTAGTGAATTGGGAAAATGTTTATCTGAAGCAAATTCTGTTTCTGATAAAAAATATATTTTTACTTTAACTTTATTTTCTATTTTTATTGAGAACGTAAGTTTATTTAGTCAGTTTGTTGTCATTAAGTCTTTTAATAAATATAAAAATTATTTAAAAGAAATTGATAATGTTGTTCAGGCAACTCAAAAAGAAGAACTTGTTCATGCTTTGTTTGGTATTCAGTTAATTAATTTTATTAAAAATGAAAATCCAGAATGGTTTGATGAGGAATTTTACGAGAAAGTTAAGTATGCTTGTGTTGTTTCTTATGGTGCCGAATGTGAAGTTGTTGATTGGATTTTTGAAAAAGGTGATTTAGATTTTATTGGAAAAGATGTTCTTAAGGAATTTATAAAAGATAGATTAAACAAAAGCCTTGAGATGATTGGAACAAATCCAATTTTTGATATAGATCAAGAAAAACTCTCTGAATTAAGATGGTTTGATGAAGAAGTTTTGTCAGAAGTAAACACCGATTTCTTTTATAAAAGACCTGTTACTTATAGCAAAAAGATGCAGTCAGTAACAAGCGAGGATTTATTTTAAACATGGATAAAGAATATATTTGGTATAACGATATTTCTAAGTTGTTTCTAGAAAGAGGTTATTTACTTCCGAATCAATCTCTAGATGAGAGAGTTAGTATTATTTGTGAAAGAGCAGAAAAAATATTGGGGATGTCTGGCTTTGCTGAAAATTTTAAAGCTAATATCAAAAAAGGTTGGTATTCTTTAAGTAGCCCAATTTGGTCAAATTTTGGTACCAATAGAGGACTCCCAATTTCTTGCTTTGGCTCTTATGTAGAAGATGATATGGCTTCTATTCTTGCTACTCATGCAGAAGTAGGTATGATGACGAAACACGGGGGTGGTACCTCTGCTTATTTTGGTGCATTAAGGGGTAGAGGTGAACCAATAACCAATAACGGAGATAGCAGTGGTTCAGTTCATTTTATGAAAATGTTTGAAGTTGATGTTAATTTAGTTTCTCAAGGAAGTACAAGACGGGGATCGTTTGCTGCTTATTTACCAATTTGGCATAAAGATATTTTAGAATTTCTTCAAATAAGAAGTGATGGAAATCCAATTCAAACATTATCCTTTGGTGTTTGTGTGCCAGACGAGTGGCTTCAAGAAATGATTGACGGAGATGTCAAGAAAAGAGAAGTATGGGCCAAGGTAATAGAGTCTAGACTTAATACCGGCTATCCTTATATTCTGTTTACTGGTAATATGAATAAGAATAAACCTGATGCTTATCTTGATCAAGATATGGAGATTCATAGCTCAAATTTATGTACGGAAATAATGCTACCATCTAATGAAAGAGAATCATTTGTTTGTGACTTATCTAGTATGAATATTTATCACTATGATGAGTGGAAAGATACAGATGCAGTCAGACTGTTAACTTACTTTTTAGATGCTGTGATGACAGAGTTTATAGAGAGTGCTAAAAGTATTCCTTTTATGGAGAGAGCTGTTAGATTTGCACAAAGACACAGGGCTTTAGGTATAGGGTGGCTTGGTTATCATTCTTATTTACAAAGGAATATGATACCGTTTGAAAGTACAGAAGCTAAATTTAAAAATATTGAAATTGCAAAGAATATAAAAAATCAGGCATGGCAAGCATCTCGAGAGCTAGCACATCATTTTGGTGAACCACCTGTTTTAGAAGGATACGGTAGAAGAAATACAACACTTACTGCTATTGCTCCTACAAAATCTTCTTCATTGATATTAGGTCAGGTATCTGAAGGTATTGAACCATATAGAGGTAACTATTACACCAACGATTCCAACAAGATAAAGTTTTCAGTTAAAAATCCAACATTTAAAGAATTACTTGTTTCTTACAACAAAGATACAAAAGAGATTTGGGATTCTATCTTGGACAATGGTGGAAGTGTTAAACATTTAGATTTTTTGACAGATAATGAAAAAGATGTATTTAAAACTTTTAAAGAAATATCACCCTTAGAAGTTATAATACAAGCATCAGCTCGTCAAAAGTATATTGATCAATCACAATCACTTAATATAACAGTCGATCCAAAAACACCAACCAAAGATATTAATACATTATATTTAGAAGCATGGAGAAATGGTGTTAAATCATTATACTATCAGTTTTCTCAAAATGCAGCTCAGCAGCTAACAAGATCAATCCTTTATTGTTCAAGTTGTGAAAGTTAGAAAATTGTAGGTTTGATACCACATAAACCAAATGATTAGTAATTTATATTTAGATTACTAAGGAGTTTTAAATGTCAATTGAGATTGTTGATAATAAAGTTAGAGAGCAGATTGATCAGATAGCTGATATGAAAAAACTTGTATCAGCTTATATGAAAACAATAATGGCAAATACAGAATCTGGAGCTCCAGTTGCTGATGAGTATCCTACTTTTTGGTACACTGTAGACTCTACAGGAGATCAGGATTATGAGAATACTATCAAGGGTGAAAGTTTAACTCTTATTGATCAAGCATTGTTAGGTGGACTTAATTTAGGAAGTACAATGTCTGAGTGGTTTAATTTACACGAATCGTATTTTCAGTTAAAAAGAAATTATGGTAATGGTTTTTCAGGTTGGTTAGATGAAAATCATTATAGAGTTTCTAGTGATTTTAATTTAGTTTATGAAGAGGCTCGTGGTATATCGCTTGATCCTAGATATGTTTATTTGGACAATGATGATGATTCTTATACTTTAGCATCTATAGCTGGCACTACATATACATATCCTAATAGTGGAATCTTGCCTGAGTTTATTGGTGACACTCGTTTAGCTGTTAAGGTGTCAAGTGGTACAGCTTCAGCAAATACTATAATGACTTTGGTTCTTACAGATCAAACAGATGAAACAACAAGATCAATAGATGTGTCTATATCAAGTGGAATGACTACATCACAAGAAATTATTGTAGGTGAAGTAACACCATCAGTAATAACTGTGGGTGCTATAAATACTACATTAACTGTTCCTAATATTTCAAATTTTAAATCAAATACTTATGCATTTATAAGAAATGTTAGTACCAACGAGAATGATTATATTTTGATTTCTGAAGTTACTCCCACAAGTGGAGGTTCTGGCACTATTGTAGTTCCAAATTTAAAATTAACCACATCTCCTACATCAAATATTCGTGTGTCTCCTGCATTTTATGGAGTGTCATCTGTTTCTATGTCGGTTTCTGCTGGAAACTTTAAAGTATTCCCAAAGTCTGACAGATCAATTAATAATGATTAATTTAAGAAAGGTTTAAAAATGTTTGGAAGATTGTTTAAAAAAGAAAATAAAGAAGAATATAGAGAAAGAGACGTGATCGAAATCACGCCTGAGATGGCACAACAACAACTTATAGAGTTGATTAGAAAAGTTTTACCAGATAATAAATTTTTTAAACCTGAGATGGTAGTACCTCTTATTGTTGTTGTAACCACCCTTGTTTTAAGTAAATTTAATTTTGATAAAGAACAAGTTCTTCAAACTGTACAAGAAACTAATGGTCAAATTGTAACTACATATAATGAGTGGGCACCTGTTGTTCTTGGTGTTTTATATGCAATTCTTGGTGGTGGTTCTCTTCAGTATGCATCTGTTGTTTCTAGGCAAAAAGAACAGACTAGACAAGAAGCAGCAAGATCTGTTGCTGGTTATTCTGATTTCTTAAAAGAGAGGGAAAGAACTCGTGGTTTAGAGTATCAAGCTCGTTCTTTGGAGCTTCAGAATTATGCTAAAGAAAAAGAAATTGAGTTGCAAAAAATAATGACTAAAGCAGATAATACTGTTGTTGAAACAAATGAAACATCTGATAAGTATGGAGATGTTTCTCCAGAACTTAAAGTATAAAATATAAAAATATTTTAAAAGTATAAGGTGGAGATTAACTTCTCCACCTTATTTTTATTTACAGGGAGTATTAAATGGAAGATAGCAACGTCGATGTAAAAATCATTTGTGATTCTATCAATACACATACTGGAAAAAGAATAACTACATTTCAAATTTCTATTTGGAAATTATTACTTGCTGAATTGAATACTCATAGAGTTTTTTCTCGTAATGCAGCAAGTTCAAGAGCAGTTCCTTCTAAGAAGATGAGATCAAGAGTTTTAAATGATCCATTTATGCCTGTATATTGGGGGAAAAATCAATCTGGTATGTCTGCATCTTCTGAACTTAACAAATGGAGGTTATTCTTTTCTAAATTAATATGGAGATTAACTGCCAAATTAGTTGCATTTAGTCATTTTTTATTGGAGAAATTAGGACTACATAAGCAAATTTGCAATAGAATTATAGAACCTTGGTTAAGTGCTAATGTTGTTATTACAGCAACCGAATTTGATAATTTCTTTAAATTAAGGGATCATACAGCAGCACAACCAGAATTTCAACATATAGCTAGTAAAATGAAATATCTTTATGATCTTGGAATACCACGTCCACTTTCTTATAATGAATGGCATATACCTTATATTCAAACTAACGAGTCTAATCTTCCTCTTGATATTAAGTTAAGAATAAGTACTGCAAGATGTGCTAGAGTTTCTTATTATTATCATGATGGTAAAGTTTCTAACATAGAAGATGATCTTAAATTGTTTGATCGTTTAGTTGGTGGAGAAATAAAACATTCATCACCATCAGAACATCAAGCTTGTGTCTCAAAAGAAGATATATGTTCTGGAAATTTTAAGGGTGGCTGGATTCAACATAGAGCTTTTATTGAGAACAACTAACGAGGTTATAATGAAAGTATTTATTCCAGCAAGACACGGACTTGGAGATGTAATAGATGGATACTTTATAAATAAAAATAATAATTTGTTACTGTCCAAGGTATGCAAAGCATATTCCCTTGGTCTTGTTTCAGAAATAATTGTATGTTATGAGCATTTTATGAACCCTTCCATAGGAGAATTATTTTCACGTTTTACAGTACCAATAATACCAAAGCCTACTTCTTTATTAAGTAGGTGGACAAAAGAAGCAGATCATAATAATAACTTTCCTGATATTATGGATGGGTATATAAATCTTCTAACTAATACACCAAATAGTATAAAAGAAATAAAAGCAGATTATTTAAAGATACCTACAGATAGACCAAATATTAACTTTGAAGAAAAGTGGATATTACTTAATGCCTATGCTGGAGAATCAGAAAGGTTTTTAAAAGATTTTAAAATTATAGAGTCTATTAAAAATAAGTATCACTTTCCTATTGTGTCAGTGGGTAAAATCTTACCTAGAACTAATAACTTTCAAACTTCACTGAAAGGTGATATTGCATTAGAAGATAAATTATCTATAACTGAAGTTTTGTGGTTGATGGAACATTCAAAATTTATTGTATCATCTTTAAGTTATATGAGATGTGCAGCTACACTTTTTAATAAAGTTGTTATTGAGTTAGTAGAAAATCCAAGTTTAAATATAATTAATCGTACATCTCAAGAATATGAATCAAAAAGATATGGAATAAATGAAAATTCGCAGTGGTTTCAACTTCCAAAAGAGTATGACAATTTTATATTTGCCATAGAAAGAGCTGTACAATGATAGTAGATTTAGATGAATTAGCCAAGACAGGAAAAGTGAAAAATGCAAACGGATTATTAGCTCATCGTCATGTTACAATAAAGAAATGTTTAGAATTATTTCAAGATGTACGTCCAAAGATTATGGTTGAAACTGGATGTCAGCATAATAATCTTCTTCATGCACATGGGTTATCTACATCTATATTTGGAGCAGTGGCTAAAAAGTATGATGCTCTTTTATATACAATAGATTTAAATGAAGATCATATTCTGGAATGTATGAAGTTAACTGATGAATACAAAGATTATATAGATTATCAAATTATAGATTCGTTATTATTTTTTAATTCTTATGATTATGATTTTTACAAACCTATAGATTTTCTCTATTTAGATTCTTGCGATTTTACAGAAGGAAATGAAGAAGAATCAAGACTACATCAGTTAAATGAAATAAAATCTGCATTACATTTAATGAATGATAAAAGTATTATTTTACTTGATGATGCGAATGTTAGTATGTGGTTTGATCGTAAATTAAGTGACAAAGATATAGAAGGAAAAACATATTATGCTCATAGATTTTTATTAGAATCTGGAGCAAAATGTTTAATAGATTCATATCAACGACTTTATCTCTTGGAGAAGTGATGGCAAAATATAAATTTAAATATGAAAAGGAACATTCGTAATTTATATGAATAAAGAATTTGAATCTATATTTGAAAAGGTTTTGTAATGTCAGAAACATTAAAAGCACACTCACGTAGATTAGAAGATAATTTCTATTCTTATGTTAAAGAGCCAATTTTAGATATTGGATATGCAGGAACAGGTGGTGAGACATTTCCTAACTATAATGTTGTAGGATTAGATTTAGATACTCCTGGATATGATGGAAAAGTTCTTCCATATCCAGATGAATCTTTTTTAACTGTTTATTCATCTCATTTACTTGAACATGTTGATTATGATATATTACATATTAAAGAACATTTTAGGTGTACAAAAGTAGGGGGTCATTTAATTATTTATATTCCCCATCAGTGGCTTTATGAGAAAAAAACTAATTTACCTTCTAATTTTAATCTAGATCATAAAAGATTTTATACACCTGCAACTTTATTATATTCAATAGAGAAAGCACTTGTTGATAACACTTATCGCATAAGAAGACTACAAGATTGTGATAAAGATTTTGATTATAATTTATCTCCTCAAGAGCATTCAGTTGGAGAGTATTCTATAGAATGTGTAATAGAAAGATTGTTATAACATGGGCTTAGATTCAAAAGTAAAAGTTATTAAATATCCATATTTAGATAAGTTTATTTATGCAAGAAGATATACTACAGATCTTCAAATATTTGATCAAGTTGTAAATCAAAATAAATATAAGGTTCCAAACTCTATTGATTCTAATGTTGTAATTGTAGATATTGGAAGTCACATAGGTTCTTTTTCTTTTTTATGTTTATGTAATGGATCAAAGTTTGTTTACAGTTATGAATCTGATTTTCAAACTTATAAGATATGTAAATTTAATTTAGAAAAGATGGGCGGGAATGTTGAAAATACCCATGTATGGCGCTCTGATAATTTATTTAAAGATTTTAATCAAATAATGATAAAATCTTTAGATGAAATAATAGATGAAGTTTCTTTGGATGGTAAAAGAAAAATTGATGTTTTAAAAATAAGTATCGAAGGTTTTGAATATCCAGTGTTGTTAAGTTCTAAAAAATTAGAGATGGTTAATTTTTTATGTGGAAAGTATTTTGAAATTGAAGAAAATTATCTAGATAATATTAAAGTAAATGGATATAATTTTCCTTATAATAAATTTACATTAAAGCAATGCTTAGATAGTAATGGTTTTAGAAAAACAACGATTATACCTACGTCTAAAAATTCTGGATTATTCTTTGCAGAAAAATAATATAAAAGATTTGAAGGATTTGTTAATGAAGAGAGAACTTTACCAAAAAACTAAATTGGGAAAGATTAGAAAGATAGAATTAAGTCTTGATGGTAATAAATTGACAACCAAATGGGGTTTTGTCGATAGTCTTCTTGATCCACAAGAGACTACAGACACTATTAAAGAAAGTTATTATCCTGGTCATGCAAGTTACCGTTCAGAAGAAGAACAGGCTAAAATAGAATTTCATAGAAAATATGATAGATTGATAAGAGAAGGAAATAAACCGACTTTAGAAGAGGCGCAAAGATCTGATCCGAACATAGATTTAATTCTTCATCCTCTTACTTCATCTTTTAGACCATCAAAGCCTATTAGTAAAAAACCATGCTTAGATAGTAATGATCCAATAAAGTGCAATATACCAAATAGAGCTATACAAAAATTAATTGACAATGGAAGATTAATTTGTCAAAAGAAGTATAATGGTATCCGCGCATTACTTGTTAAAGCTGAAGGAGAATTTTATCTCTATATGGCATCAAGTAATAAATTAGGATGTAAAAATTTCCCTTGGGTTATAGATTATTTTAACAACTATGCTAAAGATTATATTCCAGATGACACAATGATTGATATGGAAGTTATAGCAGGTGATGGTTCTCATATTAAAGAATTTGAAATTTTAAAAAGTATGAAACCAAATACACTTCCTGCTACAGCAGAGCAGATTGCTGATAGATATTTAGAAAATAATCCAGAGTCTACATTGGGCGTTGGAATCTTTGATGTTGTTTTTTGGGGTGGTAGTAATGTTTTAAAATTGGCGTATTATGAACGTCAGGAAATGGCTATGGACGTGGTTTCCCATGCCGAAAATAATAAAATGAATAATCCCCTATTATTTACCCTGAATGGCCGTAAAATTGATTCAAATAAGATTAAATCTGAATTTCCTTGGTCATCTAGTGACTTGAATGAGGGTATAAAAAAAGTTGATGTTCATGGATGGGAAGGCTTGGTTTTAAGAGATAAATTAGCTATTTCAGAATATAGCATTTCAGCTAAATGGTTTAGACCAATAGGATGTTGGAAGTGGAAATCTTTAAAAACAGGAGATTTTATAGTTGTAGGAACAAGAGAGGGTACTGGTGCAAATTCGGGCATGGCATCATCTTTTGAACTTGCACAGTATGATAAACATCCAGATGATGGTGGAGTGTTAGTATCTTGTGGAGCTTGTGGAAGCGGAATCACAGATGATATGATAGAAGATGGATTAGAAAGTTATATAGGGCAAGTTGTTGAAGTTAAATTCTTTTCTCGATATAAAGATACAGCAAAAAATATACCCAGCCTTCAATTTCCACAATACTGTGGGGTGAGAGACGACAAGCTTCCATCTGACTGCGTAATGAGTGAGGATGAGGAATGAATGTAATTGTCAGTGGTCAAACAGTAATGATTGATGAAGAAGATATAAATATTTTTAATAGTTTTTCTTGGTCTATAACATCTAAGGGATATGTAAGAAGCACAATATCTTTTTCTAAGAAACAATTAAAAACTATATTTTTACATAGACTTATTATGAATATAGAAGATAGTAAATTACAAGTAGATCATATAAATCACAATAAATTAGATAATAGAAAATCTAATCTTAGATTATGTACTAATCAAGAAAATCAAAGAAATACGAAAGCAAAAACAGGTGTAAGTGAATACAAAGGTGTTTATTTTGCTGAGAAAAAGTGGCGTTCTGAAATATATATTAATGGTAAAAAAGACAGATTGTTCTTAGGATGTTTTAATTTAGAAGAAGATGCTGCTTGTGCTTATGATATGGCAGCAATTCATTATTTTGGTGAATTTGCATATACTAACTTTGATAAAAACTCTTATTCTGATCAAGAAATAAAAGATTTTATTACTAAAATTAATAGTCCTAAAATTTATGGTTCTAAGTATAGGGGTGTAACAATTAGTTTGAATAGAGATAAAAAGTACAGAGCTATTACTTATTATCGTGGTATAAAATATGATTGTGGTTCTTTTTATTCTGAAGAAGAAGCAGCAAGAGCATATGACAAGAAAGCTATTGAGTTATTAGGTGATAAGGCCAAACTAAATTTTCCTAATGAGGTCTTAGTATAATGCCAGAAATAACTCCACCTAAGTTTTATGAATTTTCTGAAATATTAATTGAAGATTCTGGATTGTTGCCAGAAAAAAGATTTCAAGAATATTCAGTAAAATTAAAGTTAGATGATATTATAAATTTATTTAAGATAACAGTAGAGCAATCTTTAGCATACGAAGCACCTACTTTAATTTTAGGTAATAAACCTTTTAGTGATAAGATAAATGCTGAGCGAATTAGAATTGATGATCGTTTAGAAAGATTGTGTGATATAATGGAAAAAGCAGGAATACAACCAGATGTATTCCTGCAATTCCTTTATCTTGAACGAAATAAAATGTTAGATGAAATGACAGAGATTAATGAAACTTTAAGAGAGATGGATATACAAACAAACGGACTTTAAAGATCAAATATTGTAAATCTATCATCTAATATTTTCTCACATATAGGTTTGACTACTTGATTCCAATTTAAGCCTCCAAGACCACAACCAACTCTTGGCAGGCTTATTTCTTTAAATTCATATTTGTTAGCAAGTATGACTAATTCATTTAGGTTTGATTTAATTAGTTTTAAGTCTGATTTCTGTCTCCAATCTCTTTTTGTTGGAAAGGAAATAATTTTTGTTTTATCATGACAAAATAAAATCGTTGTTAAATCGCCGCCTTTTTTAACTGCTTTACCAAGTTTGATTTCAAAATCAGGCCAAATTTTTTGAGCAGCTTTTGCTAAACCTGCACCTGCAATCCCATTGCCATCTTTTCTTAAGGTTATATTTGTAGGTATAATTATAGCATCTGCTTTATTTAAAGAAATAAAGATATTTCCACGACGTTCTTTCATAATACTTCCATATTCTCTAATGATTTTCTGAATTCTTTTTCTGCTTTCTTTGAATCTTTTTCTAATTTCATAAATTTTAAATTTATATTTTCTTTATCACTAAGATACTTAAATAGTGTTGGTATATTGTGTGGTCTTAATAAGTCAGAACCAATCACATCTTTTGTTAAAGAAAAAGCAATTTTGAATTGTATATCTTGAATATATTTATCAATAGGAAATGATGTATTTATTTTTGGTGCATCAGATACTTTATATGTTTTGTATCCATTATCTAAAATTGTATTTTTTAACTTTATCATCCCCCAACCATCAGGACTCTTAATATCTTTTAAATCTTTTTCAAAACCTATAATCCAATTATAATTAGAAACACTATAAGTATTGATCATGTGCCAATACAAAGTTTGATTTTTATAATTTTCTATTTTTGATATATTTTCAACAAGATTGATCCAAATTTTGTCTTCTTTAAAATTTATTTCTCTATTTTCTAATCTATATATTTTGGTTATTTTGGTTATTTTGTTGAATAGTTCTTTTTCTTCTTCTTCTAAATCATTAACATTTCTTGATTTTTTATAAAAATCATTACGGTTGTTTACTATATCAAAAATAGCTATTGATTTATTTTCTGTTTTTATTCCAACTACAGATATATTATTATAAGGAGATATATTAATCCCAAACCCTATACATCTGTATCCAAGATTCCATAAATATCTGCCAGCATATATTTCTAAGATATATTTTTTAGCATCTTCTATGTTTGATTTAATTTTAAAAGTTTTTCTTTTCTTCGGCGGCATCTCTAATATACTTATTGTGTTGTAGTATTTCTATTTCAGTTTCTCTTTTACATTTTGTACAAACTATCTTGAATTTATTTCCGTCTTTGGATTTTACATCCCAACTATATGCTGAGCAACCTTCTTTGGAAAATTCTCCACACCTAACTGCATTATCAAAAAGAATTTTATAAGTAGTGCGACCAATCATTTTTATTTCTTTGGTTTTTTTCATAATAATCTTTCATATAGTTCTAAAAATTCTTTATGATTACATGTATGTGCTGGAGTATTTAGCATTTGAGATAAATTATCTAAATTTACATTAACATAAAATACAGTATTTTCTATAATAGAGACTACACATACCTTTGATTTAGGATCAGACTTTAAATAAAAGATATGTTTTTTATTATCTATATTTGTGTTTATGTCATAAAGTTTGTTGATAGCATAAGATAGCGATTCAATTATTAGGTTTCTAAATTCATGTTCTGATTTTATTTTTTTTTCAAAGTCTTTTTGATACTCTGTAAATACATCATATATAATAGAAAAGGTTCTATCTTTTGATATGATGTTTATTGCTTCTTCTATATTCTTTTTTGAAGTTTCTAAATTTGATTTTATGTTTTCAGTTCTTGTCATTATTATTTAACCTTTAAGCAGTTTACAATAGCTTTAAAATACAAAGAACAGAATTGATTTTCTGGTTTGGCAGTAAATATATCTTTACTGAATATCTCTAAGATAATGTGCAATCTTTTAAATTCTTGAATTTGATACTTGATATTTTTTTCTGAACCATCTTTTTTATACTTATACGCTTGATCAAGTAAACGATTTCTACAATATCCTGCCAGACCCATTCCTAACTGTTGTGGTTGATTTTTTTCTAATGCTTCTTTTATTTTTGGGGAAATTGTTTCCCATATATTTAGGGGGTCAGGTTCAGTGTTTTTAATGTGCATAGAAGGCCACAGAAGTATGCTTGTTAATGCAAAGTAATTACTATTTTCGTCTATGTCAGCTTCTATTATAGTATTAACAACAGTAGAAGTTATTTCACCTATTCCCACTAAACTTTCTAAGTTATTAATTGCTTTTCTTACGTTGGGACTTTTCTTAACAATTGATGTTATTGCATCATCTGAAATTGTGATATTTTTTTTCTTAGATATTTCTTTTAAACGATTAAAAATATCTTTATCTTCTGGTCTCTCAACTCTGTATTGTGTACACCTTCCAAGAATAGCTTTATCTAATTTTTCGGGTGAATCAGTGCAAAGAATAAATCTTGTTCTTGGAGGGACACGTTCAATTAGTTTTAAAAGTCCATCTTGAGCTTGTCGTGACAGATTGTGCACTTCATCAAGTATAATTGTTTTTGTTCCACCCATAGGGCTTAAGTGGTATGTTTCTTCTAATTCTCTTACCACATCAATTCCAGTTTTTGTAGAACAGTTAATTTCTGTTATATCAATAGAAGGTTCACTTGTGGTCATTTTGGCAACAATAAGTGCCAATGTTGTCTTACCACATCCAGTAGTTCCATTTAAAAGAAGTGCTCTTTCAAGGTTTCCTTCTTTTAATTTATTTTCTATTATTGTAGAGATTGATTTATTTTTACTGCCTATAATTTCATCAAATGCTTTTGGTCTAAAAGATTCAATATATGGTTGTGCTAAAGTTGTCATTAAGTAATTCCTTATTTATTTGTGTACTGTACATCAATGTCAATTCTTGAAAAAGGAGAACCATTTATGTTATGTTTTTTAATAATTGTTTTAAGAAGATTTCTTATACTTGTTATGGTTGATCCTTGTTTTCCTAATATAAATCTTGTTTGATCATAAGCAAATACTTGAAGTATTAATCTAGTTTCAAGATTGACTACTTTATATTGTATTATATTTGGATTATCAACAAGTGTGCTAAAAATACTATGTAAGTCATTTTTTATTTTATCAGCAAACAAGATTGATCTTTCACTATTTTCTACATTCTGCATTCTACAAATACTCCTCAGTAATTTTTCCAGATTTGAAATTTTTCTATTCTATTTCCGACCTGACGTTTAGTTATGAAAAAATCAATAGAACTTTCAAGAGTAATTTTGTTGAATTTTAATTCTTTTAAAGAATCCAAAATTACTTGAGGAGTTGACTCAGTAGTTAGCAATAACACCTTTACTTTATTCTTGTTTAAGCTATATATATCATGGGTTATTCTGTCTGTAAATTGAAATGCTTTGTAATACCACCTTAGAATGGATATATTTTTTATATCAGTGGTGCATGTTAAATCATAAAAAACAAAATCTCCTTTATAGAATCCTAATATATTTTCTGAAACCTTAACGCAGTTAATTTTAGTTAAAATTTTATAAAATAAAAATAAGTTATTTTCATCTATTAGATTAAGATTCTTATTTGGATTCGATTTAAGGGGTTTTGTTTTTTTATTAGTAGGAACACTAATATGCAACATTGTAGGGCGGTGCCAACAAAATGTAATCGTTTTAGAATGGGATATTTGGGATATAGCAATAAACCATGAAACGAAATATTCCGGATCATTCTTTAATAGTTTAAAAAGCTTATCTTCACTATTTCTGTTAGCATAAGGTTTATAGTGATTAAGAATTGCTTTTATATTATCTTTTAACGTTTCAAAATTTGTAGTTTTTATTTTTTTAAACGTTGTGTATATTTCTGGAGAAAAATCTGATATTGTTATCGAATTTTCTATAAAGTTTTTGTGTTTTATAAAATTTAATAAAAACCACAAATTACCAGATGTAGGTAAATAAACATGCTTAAAGTACTTTGGGAGATGTTGTTTTAACATCTCCCAAAGTAAGTCTTCTCTATTTAATTCTGGATGATTAAATATAGGTTTTATATTAAGATGAGTATATCTAGCATAATTCATATTAATTTTCAATATAAATTTGTGGCATTTGAATAATAGAACTTATTGAATTATATGTTCTTTCTTTGATGTAAACACCATCACCTTCTCTGGCTCCGCCGGAATTGGTATTTCCTTCTATTGTGGTGAATGTTTTTTTACTTGTGTTATTTTTGATTATAACTCCAGTATGACCGCTAGCACCTGAAAAAGTCATAACAAAAAAAGATGATGGAATTGCTAATCTATGACTTGTTATTAAGTAACCTTTGCTTCTTGCCCAATTTCTATAACCTTGTACATGACCACTTTTTTGAAGTACTAAACTTCTAGGTCTTTCCCAAACAACTTTTATACCCAATTCTTGTGCAGCTTTCATATAACACCACATAACAAAAGCCATACACCAAGGAGCTTTACTATTTTTAAGGCCAACGGTATCTAAGTATTCATTTACTCTTTTTCCACTATTATTTCCAACTTCTTTTACACCAACTTCACCTTGTGCAAATTTAATAATAGATTTTCCTAAAGGAGAGAGTTTGGTAGTGCTAGCATTAGAATTTGTAATAGGCGAGGAGTAAATACCATTTGGTTTATCTGGAGTAAGCAAGGTAGATGGACTTACTTTTTCATAAGCAAATAGTAAATCCCAAGTATCTTGGTCTACAATGCCATTGACAGAGAGTAAATCACCGTCTAGTGCATAAGTGGCATTTATCTGAAATTCCCACACCTTGCTTTTTGTTTCAGCACCATAATCATTATCAATTTTGCACACAAATCCCAATTGACTTAATCTGGTTTGTAGCTTTCCAACTTTTTTATTTTTATCACCTACTTGAAGAACGATAGACATTAGACCTATTGCCTTTCTAAAATTTATTTAAATGGAGTTTGTTTAAGTTGTTGTAAAATTCGTCAGAAAATTCTGTTAAATTTTTATCATCAACTCTTATAGTTTCATCTTTATATTTTATAAATCTAGGCATCATAATTTTAAATGTACTATCATCAATTATTATCTTTGATACTTCTGTATTTTCTCTAGTGTAACATTCTTTATCCAATTTAAAGAATTTATTAAAAGTTATTAATAGCGCATCTTTTAATAGATTTTCAATATCATCTATTGATAATCTATCGTCAAGAATTATATTATCAATTACATCTTGTTTATTTGACATTGTTATCTTTCATTGAATCTTTAATTATTTTTTCAATAATACTTATTTTATTATTTTCACATTCTTGACGAACTTTATCAACACAGCTTGCACATCTTAGTAGCCATTTTCCATTATGTCTATGGAAGTAACCTTTTCCTTTTAATGTCCACTGTTTACAGTGAATACAATGATCTGGATATTTATTATTTGCCATATTAATTAAATTAAGAAAAAAATGGTTGCCGAGGTAGGACTCGAACCTACGAATGCGAGAGTCAAAGTCTCGTGCCTTGCCAACTTGGCTACTCGGCAATAAAAAATACCGTGGCTGATAATAGCCCGGACAAACTATTATCATTTAAGAAGTTTAAACTTCACACACGGTGTGTTTGGCTGTCTAGGTAGGACTCGAACCTACAACCACTCGATTAACAGTCGAGAGCTCTGCCATTGAGCTACTAGACAATTTTTAATATTGAATCGGTTGAGGGATATTGACCGAAGCACCTAAAGAAATTAGAGGGTCAACATCTCTATATTCTGTAGGTGTAACTACAGGAACAGTAACAGTGTTTACTGGTTGCATTGCAATTTGGTTTCGAGGATCATTTTCATCTCCAACCATAGGTGGAGGACAAAATGGAACACCTAAACTTCTTACTGTATTTCTTGTGCCACAGGAGTTTCCATTTCTGTCAAAGTTTTCACCAGGTGCAGCTCCTGGATTTCTTAGACCGATGGTGGTTTGTCCCACAGATGGAACACAGCTTTTAACTACTCGCTCGGCACAACCAGATAATGTAAAGCCAAAACAGCTAGCTACTATAACAACACAAACAAACTTCTTCATCTTAACATCTCCTATTTGATCTTTTTTACATCTTCTTCGGTATATTCACCATTAAGAAGAATTATTTTATGATATTCTAAAATTCTTTTAACTTCATTTGTTTTTTCAGAATCTGTATCTTCTTCCCAACAAATGATAAATCTGTTATGTTTATCAAAGCATGTTAATTTAATATTGTCAGTTTCTATCTTTACTTTAACGGGAGTCATATCATATCCAACATTGATACGTCTGATAAAATCTTCAAGTTCTATTAATGTAACTGTATTACTCATTTTTTGTGACTCCTTTTATTAAAGGTCTTTAACACATTGTTTTGTATTGTTTTATTGTATATAAATTGAATTAAAAATTCAATTTTAAAAAGAGTTTATAATTACTTGTTGTTTTCTCTTATCTCATTTAACATATCTAGTTTTTCTTTCTCTAACTTATTTAAATCAATATTAAAATATTCTGAGATTAAACAATTTATTGATTTGCTGAAAATAATTTCTTTTTCATCTTGAAGCCACTCTAAAAATCTTCCAATTTCATTAGATGTTTCAGATATATCTTTGAGCTTTTTGTGTTCTGGATATTTTGTATCCTCTGAGTTTTCTATTCTTTCCATGTTCTTTATAGCTTCTTTTATAGTATCACTCATTTTGATTATCCTCTAGATTAGATGTTTATGAGTACTCAACAATTTTCTGTATTGCCGCTGTTCAAGTAATCTTTCCAATAAACCCAACCTTGTGGTGTATGGAATCCCCATGAACGTATTCTAGGACCAGTAACAACTAAAGACCAAGATGGTTTTGTACCCAATATAACTCTGTGTTTATGCGTAGCTTCTCTGTAATGAATGGTGAATGGTTTTCTCCAGACTTGTGACTTGTCTGGCATTTCTTCCCAATATCCACCTTTAAGAATGAATGTAATAAAATCCCAAGGGTGATCGTGTTGATCTTCATCTTCATCACTGCGCAAAAATTTATGCAGTTTAATAGAAAACCAACGAGTTTCTATTTGCCAGCGTTTTAGGTACGTTCCTGTTCCGCACTTGCCTTTAATATTAAAGTATTTAAAAATCTTAAACATTAGCTATCCTCTATTGGTTCTATAATGATTTTATAAAGTCTACCATCAACATGTAACAGTTCCATTTTCTTTTTTATCTGGTAAAGATCGAATAAATGTCTTTATCATTTCAAATGGATCAGATTTCATTTTAGTTATGTTATTAATATGATATAAAAAAGTATAATAAAAAGTATTATACATAGAATTATAACAATTGTTTCTATCATAAGTTTATTATTACAGTATTTACAAAGAAAATCATCTTCATTTTTCTGAATAAAATTTTCATAACATCTAAGGCATTTTGTTGTTTTCTTCATCTTGCCCCTCAGTCAAAATATGTTGGCTTATTATAATCTACAACGTCAGCAAATCTTTCATAATCATCATAAAAAATTCCAGCCAAGTTTTCTCCTGTAGAATTTCCGGGATAATTAGGAGGTATCATTATCTGTGTGTTTATACCAAAAGCCTTGGCAAATTTATCTGACCATTCTTTACCGTGTAATTCTTCTATATCACTTTTAAATACAAATTCAACACCTGCATACCTTCTTCTTGGCAATCTTGAATGCTTTTTGGTCTTGATTTTCTTTTTTGAAACCTTATTCTTTTTGTTCAAGGTTGAATCTATTGGTGTACAATATTTCTTATGTCTACCAACGAGAATTATATCAGATTTTCCTATTGAACACAATGCCCTTGGTGCATCTCTATCAAGAAGCCATACATGCATATATTCATTTTCTTTCATATCAATAGGTGCTTTTAATGTAAACCATTCTTTGGTTGTTAAAAGTTCATGAACCATTTCAAGATTTTCATTTTTTCTTTTTAATACTTCTATATCAGTTTGTTGGTTATTTATTAATTTTTGAGCCCAAAGTGGTAATTTTTTAACTCTATCAGAACTTAGATTTTTCATAATTATCTCCAACTAATTTTTTGTATATAATATTATAAAGCTGGAATTTTAACATCTTCATATTCTTTAACTTGTGATTTATAAGATTCTATAATTGCATTTTTATCTATTTTGTAGACTTGTGCTTCTTCTGAAGATATGTTATTTAACATCTTGTGTAATGCAACTTTTCTTCCAACTGATTTGATAAACAAATCTCTACTATCACATACAGCTTTTCCAGTTGAGATTATTTTTTCTTTTGAATTTTTAAGAGGACTTAAATTGCACATTACAACCCTAAGACCTTTTTCTTTTTTATAAAAAAAACGCAATACAAATAAAGCTTGTGGTGTATGTAAAATCATTTAGTTAAAATCCTTTTTAAATTTAAAGATATATATTAATAATATTAAATCTTATTTAAACAGTATTTATATTAAGTTATTTAACATTATTTAAATCTTCTGCTATACCGCCATATAAATCTTCACTAAAGAGCATTCCTTCTTCTTTTGAAGAATCTCCAAATATAATTTGATTAGCTTTTTTTGCTATTTGATAGCCTTTTTTACGATTAACAAAGTTATCATCACTTGTGATAAAACCTTGAATTATACTATCTTTTTTATATGAAGAAATATCTCCATTATGTAAAATATAAGCTATAGCAAAGCAGTTATGATGTCTGCGTCCACATATAACTAAACCATTTTTTATATTTTTAGGTTGATGAGAATATTCTTTATTATTTTTAAGATGAATAGCAGCACAAAGAATATATGGAGTTTTATTCATTATTTATTTCCTTAAAATAAAAAATGCCAGTCACGGAAAGATCATTTCCCACTGGCTCTTAATCCTCAGATTAAGTAAATAAATTTTGGAGAATCAGGTTAGTGATACCTGATTCTCCAAGGAAGAAACTGTTTGCTTTGACGAGCTTGGGCACTACCCCAAGCCGGCTCGCCGCACATGAATCTTCCAAACATTTTGAGCAGGGCTGGATTATATTTTACCAGCTTACAGCGATTTAACTGTTTCCCTCTACTGGCCATTTCGCCAACGGATGATCAACTCCGCAGCACGCACCAATATTGTAAACAGCCGTGTCCTTGGTTTACATAACCTTTGTCTCGAGCCGCCAGTTATATAGCTGTCGTAACCATTGAATAACAGATGTGTCTTAACCACATCGCCTGCTCAAACTAATTGGTGGAGGCGGCGGGAGTCGAACCCGCGTCCAAAACGGTGTATCTAATATTTTCGTTACAAGTTTTTTCTATTTTTGTGATTCGTGCTATTCTTACCAAAATAGACAAAATCTAAAAAGCACTAGACTCATTTATTTTTCGTTCTAGCAGTCAGCCGTTTATAACCTGTTAGACTTATTCTGTAGTTTATTATACTTTGATATTACCACAGACATCTTGTATCAAAGCAGTCATTGCTTCTTAGGCAGCGACGAGTTCACTACGAACTGCTGGAGCAGTTGCAGGGAACATATCAATTACGTTGGCAATTGAGAGTTTGCATACAACTTTAACGAGCATAGCATACTTTCTCGACTTGCAAATATTAAATCTCACTATCCTGTCGAAACCCTTACGCCCCCAAATTTTCAAAGAACAAATAAAACAAACAATCTAAGGTTGGACATTACTTCCAACGATACTGAAGTTTTCCTCTAACGGGGTTGCTCACACCTAGTCTTCAGTTCCAGCAACTCTAATGTGTCTATGATTTCCACATCGCTTAAATTGTTTGGAAAAGTCTTTATAGTGCCATTTAATCAAGGAGGGTTTGTTTTATATTAAATGAGGTAATAGTAACAAACGAACCATAAAGACTTTTTTGATTTAACAATAAGCAGCTCCGCGACAGTGTTGCTTATTGTTGGAAGTGACTAATTAACTATTTGACCAGCTACAACTCCAACTGTGCCAATTCTAAATACTCTTACACCTGGTTCAGGGTCTGTGTCTAAATCATATACAAAATAACTATGCGCTGTTTTGCCATTTGCATCAACAGTTGAATGAACTTCGTTTATAGGATAAGTCATTTGGTTTCTAGCTAATGATTGATTGACTATACTTTCTAATCCAGTAGCATTAGAAGCTGTATCAGGAACAGAGAATGGTTCAGATGCTGGAATAGGATTTGGTGATCCTTGCTGTGTCTGAATTCTACTATGACTGCGAGTTAAAAAAGATATATTTGTATTATGTGTTACTGCTCCTTGAGCAGTTGTATGACTGACTGTATTATATTGACAGCCTGATAGTGCAACACAGATATAACAAAAAAGAATTTTATTCATATAAATACTCCAAGGTTGCATTTATTTTAAATTACTTTTTATTAATAATCATTGGCTGTATTGGCATACGAAAGAATAATTCATACCGAGAAGTATCTTTATTGTTAAGTTTACAGTACAATAAACAAAAAGCTAATGCTACCTTATTTACTGGAATAGAGTATATAGCTAATCTTTTTTCATTAAAATAAACATAAATATTGAAAAATAAGTCATATTCTTCTTTTATATTCTTGTTTAATTCCCAATTATTGATTAATTCAATTTCAAAATTATTAATATTATTATTTTTAATAAAGAAGATTGAATCCCAGATTGATGTCATATCTTTTGTATATTTAGGAATAGTTGTTTTTTGTCTACGCTTTGATAATTCAAATATATCGGAATATGGAGCGCCATAGTTAATTGGTGGTACTCCCTCATATAGACTTTCTACTGTCCACCCTATACATTCTGCAAATAAACTATTTAAGGTTATAAAATGATTATGATTTACCTTCTTGTTAAAGTTATTTTTATTTATATTGTTATGTATATTATTTTTTGTAATATTGAAGTTTTTAAAGCTTATATTACTTAATTCATTTAATTCATTGTCCAGTGGATCAGATTCTATGGTATTATTCATAATACCTTACCTGTATTCTTCTTTCCATTTTAAATAAAGTTTTTCTAATATTATTGTTTTATCATTTTTGTGATGGTTTTTCTTATTGATAAACATTTCAAAGCTAATTACTTCTATTTTTGTTAAGGTGTATTTTGAGCATATATTATCAAAATTACTTTTAATCATTTAACACTTGTTATTTTCCTTTAAATAGTTGATTGTTTTCTTGATTGCGTTCTTGATTGCGTTTTTCTTTTATAAATCTAATACCTTTGTTAGTGATACCATATCCGAACTTGTTGTTTTCTTTATATTCAATGGTTAACAATCCCTGTCTTCTTGCTTTTTCACAATGTTTATATATTTTTACACTTTTGGTAATATCCCTGACGACAAAAAGATTGTATGGATTTTCTAAAGATTCTAATTGATTTTTTAAATATGCTATATTAAGAACATCAATGAAAGATTTGATTTTATGATAAAAGAATATTTTTTTATTTTTTTTCTTGATTCTTCTAAATTTTTTACAGTTTCTGTTTTTGGATTTATAATTTTCATAATTATTACCAAATCTCATTGCATACCTCTTCTGTATTGTACTACTTATATTAGCACGGTTGTTTTTAAATAAACAACTTTAATACTAGAGTAGGTCTTTATAAGTTTTATTACATGTTATTTCTATGAGTTTATTAAGTTATTTTGCAATATAAAATAATAATATAATCTTTAGATAATTTATTTTTACATATATCTTATTTAATTACTTCTATTTTAACTTTACATATTCCACAATCAATCATATCTAGTTTTTTAGCAGCATCTTTTGTAAGATCAATAACTCTTCCTTTTATGAAGGGACCTCTATTATTGATCCTTACTATTACAGATTTTTTATTGTCAAGTCTTGTAACTTTTACTTTTGTATTAAATGGTAATGTTTTATGTGCTGCTGTAAGTGATTTATCTAAATCTTTATATGTTTTATATTTTTCTCCACTTGCTGTTATCTTATATCCAGAATACCAAGATGCTACACCGTCAAGTTCTTTGTTAGAAAATGAATTAGAAGAAATTAAAAGAAAAATAAAAATATAAATATATTTAAAAATGATTATCTCCAATCTATTAATTAATAATAAAGATTAAAGATAATAGATTAGTTAATTATTAATACTGATCTATTATTAATAGAGTTTTATTATTAAAAGAGTTCCAGCTGTTCCAATCTCTTTTTTATTTAAATTAATCTTATTATTTTAACGTACTATAATTTTCTTTTTATAAATGCCAATGTATTTATTAATCAGAAAATCTTTCTAAAGAAACTTTATATGATTTTGAATTATAAGAGTAATTATCAAGATTAAAGTTCTTGTCTATTAAACTCCATCCAGGATGTTCCTTATTTATAGCTTCTACTATTTTGTGCCAATTTTCATCATTAGCTTCTTCATCTTTAACAAGTATAGATGCTGTCCTTACATGACGCTTTCTACCAAGATTATAAGATTGCTGCCTTGTTATAATTTCTCCTGACTTGATAATTTCTTTTCCTAAAACTAAATCAATATACTCTTCTTTTGTTAAAGAAACTTTTGCTAATGTAATTAAACTAATTTCTTCTTTTACAACTAAAAAATAATCATCACCAATGCTATTTATGACAATTTTTATTTTGTTTTCTTTTGTTTGTTTAGTTTCTGCATCCATTTTGGTTTTCTCTTTTCGTTAATTGTATTTAGTTTTTTTATAGCTTTATTTGTATTTTTGTATCTTTTTTCAGATACATTTAAAGCATTTCTTATTTCTATAAGAGTATTTTGGCTTATATTATTCAAATAGATATATTGGCGTATTTCTTCTCTTTTATGCTTAGATGGAAGTGAACCAAAACTTAAATATATAAAGTTTTTATTTATAATAAGATCATTAAAATCTATTGTTATAGGAAATTTATTTCTTATTTTTTCATCAAGAAAGTTAAATAATTTTTTTGCTTCCATATCGTCATGAAGATTTTTTACTATCTCTAATATGTTGTAGTTTTCTGAAATAGATTTTAATGGTTCTTTTTCTTTTGTCATAAATTATTGTCCACTATAACATTCTTCACAAATTTCTTCATCATTTAGGTTTTGCTTTTCATCAATATCACACCACCAAGAGCAACTATCACAAAGAAATATTTTATCACAAATAGCATCAATTGTTTCATCTGATAAATCATCTTCACTTAAGCTAAGATTACCCATATTTATAGCTAAATAACCATCAGAAAAATTTCTACATGTTCCAACAAGAAACTCTGTAAATTTTTCTACTTGTAATTCTGTCAATACGATAGACATGATTATTTAATTTCTTTGTTTTTTTCATTTATAAGTTTTATTGCTTTACTTCTTGATATTCCCATTACATTTACAAGATCTTGTATTTTGTAATTAATTGTACTTATCATTGTTTTTTCTGTTATAAAATTTAATATAATATCAATATCTTTATGATCTACTAAGCCTCTTTCAGCTACTTCTCTTAGTATGTTGATTTGTGATGTTCCCAAGTGTAAAGAAACACCATCCCAACCAATTTTATTATTTAAAGTAAATCTTTGATCTTTAACAAAGATAATTGGTCGAGGGTGTGTTTTTGCTTTAAAAGCATAATCAATAGTTATCTTTTTTTTTCTACTTGAGAAAAGTGTATTATAAGGAATAATGCATTTGTCAATATTATTTATTGCATTCAATACTTCTTGAGGTGCAAGATATGTGCTTTTAAAAGCCATTTTATTTTCCTATTAATTTATTTTCTTTCTTTCTTATATAAATCTACAGTACAATAATAGGAGTCGAATCCATAACTGCGAAATTATGCTCTATCCAATTTAGCTACACTGTACTATGGACTTATAAAAGAATGAGCAGTTTAAAGACTTACTCAGGTCTGCTCGGTGGTTGGGCCGAAATTAATCTTTTTGGTATGGCTTACCATACATTCTTTTTAATGATTCTTCAAGATAGATTTTTAAACCAAGAGCTTCAAATGGAAGAAGCATAATTTTAAAATCTACATTGTTTCTTTTAATTGTTATGTTAATTGATTTTGGATTGATACCAGATGTTCTGGGCTCGTTTTTTGAATCTCCCTCAACAAACTGTTTACACAATCTTGCAATTGGGTCTGATTTAATACTACCCATAATTGTTGCACTAAATGTACTTGTATTACTGTCAGTTTTATGAATCAAACTTACAGAAGGTTCCAAGTAAGATAATACGGTAAGAATATGTTGAATATCTGTTATACCGCACTTGAATTTTACAACTTGATCTCCAGACCAATCAAAAATCCTTGCACCACGCTGTCTAGTCTGCTGTCCAATTTGACGAGCCATAGCAATAAATACACTATTATACTTGTCGTATTGTGCCAATTCTGCTTGAAAAGCACAGCCAATTGTTTTAGAATCTTGAGGATCAAAGTTTCTTTTAGGTTTATAGTAAGCTACTGCAAATCTGTCTTTTGGGTTGTATCCAGAACCAGATGAGCCTCCATCTTTGTTACTTGTTTCAGAATTAGTAGGTTGCTGCGTTTCTTCTTCGGTATAATCTACTCCACCGAAATCTTCTTCAAAACCCATCTTGGTATTTCTCCTTTAATATTTCTACCATTATAAATCATAACCTACAGCTATGATTTTATCTTCATCTTCGTTATTGTTTGATGAAGAATCTTCATCGACATTTAAAAAGTTACCATATCTTTTCATAATGTCGTCATATTCAATCATCTTACCTTCAGAATTAAGAACAAATTCATAGTCCCAAAAATCTTTATGAATATCACCTTGTTGAGGATTATGTTCTTCTCCATCATAAATACGGAGTCTGTCAGTTGAGTGATCTAAAAGTACTTCATCACATGCATCAAAAAAGTCAATATATTTTACCGTAGTCTTAACTTTTTTATATGGACATGATATAGCAACTGAATTATTTACACCAATAATCCAGGCACAAAGTCTTAAAAGCTTTGTAGCTTTTTGTGTCATTGTTTTTACATATTTTACTTCATCCTTTGTTGGTTTGATTTTTTTGTAATAGACTTTACTATCTCTTAGAATTATTTTTTGTTTTCCAAGTTTAGCAAATCTACCAATCTTGTCATTTTCTAATGCGACATGAACATCAGAATAAAGCTTTTTAATAATCGGTTGTAGTTTATCAATTTGCTCTATACCTGTTTCACCAGTTAAAAGATTATCTGAAAATGCAGAATTGTACATACGTTGTACTTCTTTTGCATTTGCATCTTCAATCATTCGCCTTCCAACAATATCATATTCTGTTGAAGACCAATGTTTAATATTTCCTAATACTTCGTTTATTTCAATCATTGCATAGTAGGCAGCTAATTTGGAATCATATTTAGAAAGATCTTTTCCTAATTCCACACACTTGTATGGGTTTTCAGCATTACCTAAGAGTTGACAATTTTTAATTGCATCAAGAAATACACATCTATCTCCTAATCTCAATGCCCTACCTAGTCGTTGTATCATTTTGGTATCTGATTTACCGCCTGCACCCATTATAACAACGTTTACGGAGGGTAAATCAATTCCTTCATCATACAGAGATGTTGCAATGATGACTTTTGTTTTTTGATTTCTAAAACCTTCCATTATACTTCTTCTGGTGGCAGCATCGAATGTTCCATTTACTAAAACAATTTCTTGTGGTTTTGTATCTCCGCCTAAAAGTTTCCAAAGAAAGAATCCATGAATTTTTTCTTTAATAATAATTAATACAGTCTCATTTTGAGAAAGTGCTTTTAATGTAGCAGCTACAATGATTGCATTTCTATGATCATTAAAGATAATTCCTACTTTAGACCTTCTATGGTAGTTGTTCTTTTCATCTAGTGCTTTATCGTAGAATCTTTCATCTAGCTGTGTATCTACAGGATACATGATAATATCTGGCTTTGACAGCCAGCCTCTTTCAACAAGTTCTTTTGAGCTTATTTTATTGATAACTGGACCAGTTGTTGCTTCTAGTAAGATACCCAATCCATCCGCTCTCCAAGGGGTCGCAGTTAATCCCATTCTAAATGGAGCTGGACATGACTGAGCAACATAAAACCAACTTTCAGAACCACTATGGTGAGTTTCATCAAAGATTGCAGTTTTTCTTGATTCTAAAACAAGTTTATATTCAGGCTTAACTTCAAAGTCTTTTCTTTTACCATGATAAGCTAGTGACTGTATCATAGCTACAATAATAAACTTAAAACTTCCATCTTCATTTTTGTATGTTTCTTCTCCGCCGCCTAAAACACCAACCATATCTGGACCAAAAATTTCAGAGAATACCCTTTCAGTTTGAACCATAAGATCTCTGGTGTGTACAAAAAAGATTGCTGGTTGATTTATTTTTGCAATACTATCAGCAGCTAAGATTGTATTGTGACAAATAAACCCATTACCAAAGAATGATTTAGATTCAGGAATTTCCCAGTCTACAATTTCTGCGGCAGATGCTTCTATCATACTAATTTTATCAAAGTAATAATTTTGTCCAGTACTTTGACAAGATATATTTTCTCCATCTAGTAATTTTTGGAATAATATAAAAGATGTATCTGAAACAGTAAGATAATTATTGTTTCGTTTAGACAATATACCAAAATTGAGAAGTGCAATTTGCACAATTCTTGCTATTTCATTATTGTAAAAGATTTTTAAATTGTTATTTTGATTATCTTCATCTGTTTTAATAAACATACCACGCAAAAAAGCTGCTACAATATTTTTTGGTGCTGTACGAATTATTCTTGGGAATATGTCTTCACCACAGTTAAAAACTTTTCTATAAATTGTATTTAAAATAGCATCTTCGCTATAAATAGCATCTTCGCTATCAGTAATTTTCTCTAAAAAGTCATAAAATATTTTTTCCCAGGATTTTTTTCTTTTAATATTTCCAATATCATTTGTTAAAAATCCAAAAAAGGTTGCCATATCTTCTGTGATTTCTTCTGGAAAAACTTTAAAATCTTTATTTAATTCATCTAGTAATTCAAGTGGCAGATATGTGGTTTTACCAAAGACAGATTGACTATGCTGAATAGCTACAATTGTTTTTAAAGTAATGTCTTCTAATTTAATCCAGTCAATTGAACCGTCTTTTTTAAGTTCTAATATCATCTGATCTTCAGAACCACCAAGTTCATATCCATTTTTGGTTTTGATATTAATGATGGTATGAGTACCATCATTATAAAAAGATCGAGTAGTTTCAAAGTTTCCGTTTCTATTTATTAACATAACAGAGCATGGCTCAGCCTGATCAATTTTACCATGATCATATTCTGACATATACTCCATACCCTTGATGGTAAAGTTTACTGTATTTTTCTTAACACATTTACCACCGCCAGTACCTAGCTGTATAATACCTGCATTCTTGATACCGTAGTTATTTTGACCTTCTAAAAAAGCATCTGAAGCAGCTTCTTGATAGTCTCGTAAATGAATTGAAGTTGGAATAGGATTATTGTGGGCTGGATAATCAATATTATCTACTTCTTCAAATGGAATCATTCCATCATTGAGGCATTTCTTTGCAATATGCAATACACCCCTTGGAAATCGCATCTTTTCTTTGTCTACAAGGGACTTATTTATTGTTGTTCCAGTTCTTGGATCAATATATTGATATGAAAGGTTATTATGAAGGATATGAGGCACTTGGTAGGTATCTTCGATGTATACCCATGCATTTTCAATTCTTAGTATCATTTTATTTCTGCTTCTTTCTGAATATCTGCGATAATATTTGACTGATTTTATTTACTGATCTAACATCTTTCCATTCATATATAATGATTTCTGATATGTTTGGAGGATATTTGTTTGTTACTAAATCACAATATTTTATAAACTCAGATGTATTTAAAGAGTTTATAATAAGCTTTAATTCATCAATTAATTTATACATATTTTTTGCCCACTGTGGGCCAGCTTTAAAATCTAAAGTACCGTGATTATTATCTAATTGATAAATATCTAAAGCTAATTTAACTGCCTTGTTGAATCTTTCATCATGCATAAGAGCTATTTTCTTTACTTATAGCCATTTCTAAAACACACTTTATGGCACGCTTAACAAAAGCACCTTCTTCTGTTACACCAAGTTTTAACAATGAATATCTTAGTAACTGATCGACAGCTTGATAATGACAAAAAAGTTTTTCTGATGCTTGTTTGATTGTACAAACTTCTTGATTTCTTAGATAGTTTATAATTATCATATCAATAACTTTAAATTGTTTTTTAGTAAGATTATTTTTACAATATTCTTCTACTCTGTCAGCAATTTCTGACAATGCAAGTCTAACACTTGGGTCTGTATTTCTAATAGCTGGAGAGAAAACACTATTTCCCATATCTTCTACAACCATACCAGTTTCTTCACCATCTGCAAACCTAAGATCATTAAACTTCATGACACCAGAATGACTTATAACTGATATTTGTGATGCAGTAAATTCATCTAATTTAAAACGCTTTATTAAAAAATCTGTTACATCTTGTTCAGTCGGTATTTTTTCATTCTTTTCTACGAATGCTTTAACAAATGATGCAATCTTAACATACATATAAGTTGGGATGCTATTAGCTACCTTTGCATTTGCAAGTGTAGTCCAGACTTCACCCCATACAAATTTATAACAATAAGTTGATATTCTTGTATATGAATCTGGATTATAGCTTTTTAATCCTTTTAATAGTCCTATCAATGCTGCTGATTGAGCATCTTCATAAAGATCTTTGTCTTTAATCTTAAAGCTATTTACTATCTTTAGTGCAAATCTAGCGTTATGTTGTATTAATTCTAATTTAGCTTCTTCATCTCCAACTACCATTTGGAGTGCTAAATCATGTTCATCAAATTCATCAAATGGCGCATAAAGTTTAGCCATTTCTGAAAGAGTATTTTCCATAAGTCGCATCTTATTCTCCACAGTCTACGGGTTTAATTACTTCTTCTATACTACCACTCTTCATATTCTGGATTTATGCTATTTGCATAAGCAATCCCAATGTCTGTTATTTTCCTTCCTCTTGGATGTTTTTCTATAAGACCTAACTTTATTAAGTAAGGTTCGTATTCTTTTTCGAATTGATCATTGTCAATCTCGGCCATAGAACAAAGTGTTTTAACAGCCAGCTGATTGTGTTTTTGGAGAATTCTAATGATCTTATCTTCATGGGTTGTAAGTCCATTTTCTTGGATTTCCAAATCATCAAATGTGATCTGTGCTACTTCTTTTGTGATTTTAATATCAGAGTTAGAATTTTGAATAGCCAAGAATTTACTTTTGTTAAAGC
Source organism: uncultured Flavobacterium sp. (assembly GCA_964409345.1). GTDB lineage: Bacteria > Bacteroidota > Bacteroidia > Flavobacteriales > Flavobacteriaceae > Flavobacterium. The sequence continues at coordinate 147,928 of CAYPCZ010000001.1, forward strand.
AATTATCAATATATTTTTGTATTGTTCTTGGTATGCCCCGGCCTCGTTTTGCTATTTCGTTTATTGCAATGTCATCTATCTCAATATTATTTGATATACAATATCTGACAATAATTTCCTTTGATTCTTCAAAGGTGTAATCAGAGGTCATAATTGTTAAACCAAACCTATTTTGAAAAGGTTTAACAAGTTTACCTGGGTCTGTTGTTGCTCCGATTAATATAAAGTTCGGCTTTTCCATTAGCGGAAAAAACATTTCTTGATGCTGTGTTTTTAGCTGGTGTATTTCATCAATAAACAATAAAGCTTTTACGTCAGGATTGAGATTTCTAATTAAAATCTTAAGACGCATTAAAACTTGCTTGTCTTCAGACAAGACTCTTCCATGATACTCTCTAAGGTTACATCCAACCATATTGGCTATTGCTTTTGATAGTGTAGTTTTGCCACAACCAGAATTTCCTATAATAAGTATATGTGGAAACTTTGTTCCATCATGCTGACTGACTGTAGCAGCTTCTACCAATAACTGTTTTGGCTTTTCCATTCCTACAAGACTGTCTAAATGGCTAATATCAATTGACATATCTGCAAATCTCCAATAATCTACTATACTACGCTGCTATTTATACTATATACAATAAGATGAATTGTTTATTCAATACTTTTGTTTTTTTAAAATAAAAGTTAACTCATCAAATCAATGAAAGACCAGGATAAATTTTTACACTTACCCTGGTCTTCTTTTAATTTGAAGATGTTTATTTGTTATTCAATTTCAACGTCACAAACATCATACTCAACGTCTTCTTTGTCACAAACATCAGATAGAACTTCGTTAAGAATTGAGTGTACTTTACCCTCAATAGCTTCTTGGTTATCTTCGTCATCATCTTCGTCATCATCTGATGCAAGATCTTCTGTATCAAAAACAAATTCAGAATTGACAGAACCAAAGTCATCTCCTGCGGATTCCATTTTTGCTCCAACGACATTGATCTCGATATTTTCATCAACAGATGAAACCATCTCATTAAAGTTTTTCAAAACACCAATGAGTGAATTTTCATCATTTTCGTCAAGACTTGAAACATTCTTGAAATCAACCTGTGCTGTAATTTTCATAAAATCTCCTTAAGATTTTTATAATGTTTTTAAATTTTAATACTTGAAACTTAAAGGCTGTGTTTTACTTAATGCATTACAACCCTCCCTGGTTTTTTAATTCGTATTTACATTTGATCAAAATTTAAAAACATGAAGAGAATCAAGTGCCAGATAGATAATTGCTATCTGGCACTTGATTAAATTTTATGCGTTGGCATTTTCCTGTTTATCATTTCGGCTCTGTAGCTTGAGCTTTCTGATACGATTGACTACACCTCTACACATTCCTCCGCCACGAATATCAATGCCAAATCCTTTCATGGCCTCTTCTACATCTTTTACATGAATTCCTTCTTTGATGTTAAGTGTAAAGGATGTATCTTCGTTCTTGTTGATAATAACTTTTACAATTTCTTCGTTATCATCAATGAAGAAAATATCATATCGGTGACTTGCTCCGGTACGATTTCGAGATACACCTTTACCTCCACCCTTTACGTTGCGAAGGGTTTTGATTGGAAGTCCAAGATCTTTGCGCTTTTCATTATAACGCTGTAGAATACCTTCCAACTCATTTTGGTGTTCAAGTTGTTTTGTCTTCTTTGATTCTTTAAGAAGTTCGATTTGATCGTCAATGGTTTTGAGTTCAATAGTTAAAAACTCATCAGCATTTTTGATTTGATCTTCGAACGGCTTAAGTTCTTCGGCAAAGTTTTCTTCGCGTTTAATTAGCTCTTCTTGTTCCTTGCTTTTAATTGCATTTCTTGTTTCTTTCATGATAGCTTCAAGCTGATCAAGTGAAATGCCTTCAAGGCTACCTAGAGCTTCGGTAAAGTTTACATCTGACATTATTACTTTCTCCTGTTCTGCAATTTATAACTACGTTCTACATTTATCTTATTGGCTAAATAAGATAATAAAGCAAATGGGTAGTGAGAAAAATCTCACTACCCATTTTAAATCATTGCGATTTTATTCGCCCTGATCCTGACCTTCGTTGCCTTCACCTTCGTTGCCTTCACCCTGATTGTCAGTGTTGTCAGGTTCGGTACCCTCGGGGACGGTTCCACCCTTCTGAGCTTTCTGAATTTTGCTATTATACTGCGAGTAAATGCGATTGAGGACTCCACGACCACGACCGCCGCCATCATCCTGAATATTCTGAGCTTTGATAAGATGCTCACGAACATCTTCAATCTTGGCGCGACCATCTTCACCAATGGCAATAGTAACAAAGGTTTCTGGCTTGTCTTTCACACCAATCTCAGCAGTGTGATTTTCAACATTGACATCAATATGCCAGCTCATCTGAGGTCCAGCAGATGCCGAACGACTTGCTTTGAGGCCATGTTCTTTGCGCTTCTCGTTAAGCTTTTCACGAGCTTCATCGAGTTCCTGTTTTGCTTCTGCTAGCTTTGCTTTGTACTGCTCACGAATAGTCTTGAGCTTTTCATTCATGCTCTTCTTGAAGTTGTTATACTTCTCCTGAACCTGAGTGAAATTTTCTTCATAAGGCTTGACTGCTTCAAGGGCTGCTGGATCAACTTCCGCCGCCGCTGATTTAGTCTGCGACTTAATATGCTTCTTAGTCTGTTCCATGAGTTTCTTGAGGTCATCAAGAGACATCTCACTAAACATACTTGGATCAAAAGCTGCTGCGGCAGCCTGTTCCTGATTCTGAGTATCAGACATCTTACTACTCCTTTTTCCGTTGTTTTTTTATTGGTGGCTAACCAATTTTATATATTAGGTTATGTTTAATAATATTTAAAATCTCAAGAAAAAATTCAAAAAATCTGCGATTATTTTTTTACATTGGATTAACCCTTTCAATTTCAATGTTTTATATATTGGAAAGATTGAAAATTATTTTTTGTTTAGTTGCTAAATTGTAACAATTAGTTATTTTGTTCTAATTTTTTGAAACAGGAATGATCATTTTTTCCTTTTATCAAGTCTGGATATTCCACCAACCTTTTTCAAAAAAGGAAAGTTTTCTTCCAGTCGTTTATCTTGCTCTTGTTCTTTTATTTTTTCTTGATTTTTTGTAATCTTGTCCATCAAGAATTCTTTGCTTTCATTCGCTCTTGCAGGTATTCTATATTCATCTCTACTGATACCTTTTAGCTTGAAATCATCTTGAATCTTCTTTCCGAAAATTCCCCATCCAAAATTAAGACCAATATCAGTATCTTGTGCTTTATCTAAAATCCACTTAAGAATAACAACAAATTTTCTAAGATTAGCAAACTCTTCGCCTTCTTTAGTGTTATTTGAGGTTTCTGCAACTGTTTTCATTCTTGTTTCAGATCTTTCAAGTAAAGAATTAAAATCTTCACCCTCTTTGCCAAGATAGCGTGTAACTATTTGACAACCTTTAAAAGAAATCCTTGGGTCAACATCTGGATGTTCTATGATTTTTTGATCTTTTGCATAGGTGAGCATACCTAAGAGTCTAATTAGATCAGACTTTTCAGCCCTAAGTGCAACTGCTGTTTGAACCGGAGGATGATTTGATAATGAAAATTTGATTTCATCATATCTTTTGTTTGCTTTTTTAAAAAGATGATCAATCTCCTCTGCTGGACGCATTATATAAACCCTTTCTTTACTTTCAGACTTTGTTATATTATATATTTTATGCCGTTTATATATTAAGTATTTATTATCTTTAAACTTACTTGTAAATCCTATCTCCTCACCTACTGAGAAAGAACTTGCATGACAGGCATCAAAGATACATTTATACATATTAAAGCCGTCATAAAGATATACCAAAAACTTCATTGGTAATTCAAATTTTGACTCTGGATTACCAAAAGGACAAACTCTATCTTTTCTACAAATAGTCCCTCTATACATTTCTTTCAAGAATTCATTTATAGGAGGTCTTTGTTCAACACCACCAGTTTCTGAATCAGGAAGAATAGAATAGAAGTCATCTAACATTAAAGCACCTCAGTCGAATTCATCTTCATCTAATTCTAATAATGATAATTCTTCAGATATAACTTTTAATGTTTCTTCAAAAGAATCTTCACCAAATTTCTCACACATCATTTCTTTCATTTCAGATATTCCAAGTTGATTAGACATTAAGAAAGTTGCTGCTTCTCTTTCTGTTAAAGAATCAATATATGAAAAAAATTGAGAATTATGCCTTGTTACTATTTGACTGTCGTTATTTATAGAAGGTGTATTTTTTAATACTGAGAAAAAATAACCTTTAAACTTTGATTCTTTTAAAAAGTGAATGATTGTTTTAAGTTGTTCACAACATTCTGGTTTTGAATTGTCCATATTCTTTATCTTTTCTATACAGATTTTGTATCAATATTTATTGTGGTTATATTAAATAAAAAGTTAAGAGGTTATTAAAATGTCTGATAAAGCAAGTGAAAATAAAGATAACAACAAGCCAAACAATAATAAACCCAAAGATGATCTTGATATTGATACTTCGATACCATCTCCTGCTGATGTAAATAAAGAGATGTTTGATGGTAAAAATAAAGATAATGACAAGAAAAAAGATAAAAAATCTGATGATGGTCATTCTTTAGGTATTACTAGAGTTAAAGGTAGATAATATTAATCAAAAGATATTAGATGTTCGTTTTCAAAGAGGTATATATCAAACAAAACACTTGATATATACCTCTTTTCATCTCCTATAAATAATTCCATATCTAATGATTTAGACTTTTTTAAATCATTGATTTGAGATATACTTAAAAAAGTTGATTTTCTTTTTCCTTCTGATATATAGTAAACTTTTTTGTAAATTTTATGTTTATTTTTACTTATATCTCTTGCTTTTGGAATATAATTTAATCTTTTAAGCACACAGTCATTCTGACCATGAGTGACATAATATGTTTCATGATTAATCATTTGTCTTTAATAAAGCCTGTTGGTTTACTATTCATAATTTTATCAGCAGTTTGTTTTCCTGCTTGGTATCCACCTTCATCATGTATTCCAAGAGATACTTTTGCTTTTCTGATTTTAAGATTTTTTAATCTATCTTCTTCATATTTCAATATAGCATTTTGTTTCTTAATAACTACTTGATTCCATGCAACAGTAACTGATCTTTCTGTCACATCTTTTTGTGATGCTTCGGCTGCTTTTCTTTTTTCTTCTTCTATGATAGATTGTGCTTTTTCATAAATTCTATGAGCAAAACCTAAATAAAATGAAGTTCTATATCTTTTCTTTTCAGACATAGAACTTGAACTGATAGTTTGTACATAAATATCAGCAAATCCTTTAGCAGCATAATAAAAATAACTTGCCAATGCTGCTGCTACTCCGACATCTGTTCTTGCACCAATGAATACATATTGAACTTTTTTCTCAGGATACTTCATTCTCTGATAATAAAAGAATTTTGTATTGGTTAGCAAGGCTATACCGCTAAGCATTTCAGCTACCCAAGTACTCTTTGCTTTAGTTTCAAAGATAGACTCTTCTACAACTTCATCATCTTTGTTCTTATCTCTAGATATGGATGAGAAATCCTCGAGAGATAGATCGAATTTTTGCAAGATTTCTCTTGCTTTTCCCATAGCAGCAAGTACTTCACCTTCAGTTGCACCTTCATTATTTGCAAGTGTTAATATCTTGCCAAGTTTTTCAATTACTTCCTTTGGAATTTCCACCCAAATCTCCTTTGTTTAGACGATCTTCTATCGTTAAAGAAACTTCATGTAGCAGCTCTATAGTTTCAATGGCTTTAACAGCCATAATAATAGCCTCTATAGGATTAGAAAAAATACTGATCAATTCAGTGCGATGATTTCTTGCGCAGAATTTACATTCTATATCTTCAATTCCAAAGGGGTCTATACACCATCCTACTTTAATAGATTTTATATTTGGTAGGACTTCGTATTCCATAGCTCTATAAGATACAGATACTTTGTTGTCTATAAGAAATAAAGTATCATTTGATTCTTCACTATTGAATATTTCAAATGAAAGCTTTGTTTGACAATGACTGTATATTATATTGATTATTTCTTCTGGATTTATGATGTTTGTCATCAGTTTTCAAACTTGATTAATTCATCAAATTCTGATCTGTCATTTTTGGTTTGTGTTCTTTCGTGATACATTTTAATTATTCTTCTAAGAGAATCTATTTCTGGCCCTTGTCTGTTTTCCATAAAAGCTATTTTTGCAATGTCATGATAAACAAAGTAATCACTTTTATTTGCAGATCGCGTCCATTCTTCTACACCAAGTATTTTTAATAACTTCATTTCTTTTTCAGAAAATCTATTATTGTAATTAAGTTCGTGTCTTAGATTTAGCTTCTCACGTCTTTGGATTTCTTTTTGAATTAAATCAAGAGCTTCACGATTCATTTTTTACTTCTTTCTTTTGGGAAAAATTAATTTTCTATTCTTAAAATTCTTTTACAGGCTTCTTCCCACGCACCATCTTCTGTATCAGCAAACGACTTCATTAATTCCTTTGTTATTGTAATGACTTTTTGTTGTTTCTCATCATATACTTTTTTCTTATACAAGATTTTATATAAAAGATTTTTATCTTGATAAATATATGCAGTTGAATATTTATTTAATACAAAGTCTTTACATGTAGTATTTTCATTTGCTACTCCACATTTTTTTAATAGAGAAAAAAGTTTATTCGTCATATATGCTTCCTGTCTCAAAACCTTTCATATAAAGTTCAGAATAAGGGAAATTATTTTCATTAAGTAAATTTAAAAGTTTATGTAAAAAAAGTAACTGAAGATCATTTTGATGTACACCTTCTGGTAAGTCTAAGTGTGCATTAATTTCTACAGTTGAAGTAATATTTCTTTTTTTAATATTTAGAAATTTTAAAGTTCGTAAATCAATATTCGATCTTGCAATGCTATACCAGTCAAGATTTTCATTTCCATATTCAGTGAAAGCTTTTATAGAACTCATCACCGATATAGAGGTATATATTCCAGGAGTTATTCCAATGTTTATTCTATCTAAAAAGTTACAAACTTTCTTTGCACATGGATAGCCAAATAAATTGAGTTTAAATTCAGTATCACATATCCAAATAAATTCTTTATCTTGATCAATAGCCAAGGAATCTTCTACTTCTGAATAAAAGCCTTCTTTGGATAATTCTTTATATTTATGAGTTGGTAGTATAAGTTTATCAATACCTCTCAGCAAAGAAAGATATTCTTTCAAACTTGGTTGAACTGAAAATTCACTTTTTACTTTATCTAACTGTTGTTGAATGGAAGAATAAACTTGATACCCTATATCATAATAACTGATTACATCATGGTTACTCATTTTATTATTCCTTTATCCAACAAGATATTCGTTGCCTTTTTTCTTAGAAGCTTCTATGATTTTTTCCAGATCATATTTAGATTTTTCTGGAAGACAATCTCCATATTTATTCAAGAATTCTTCACACTTTTCTAGCTCACTCCAATAGCCAATTGATCTACTTCCAATGTGGCCTGGATTTTCATCACCTTCTTCTTCAATGACAAGAACCATAAAAGGAGCATAGGTAGAGTGTTTTGGTTTACACCACTTATTAGTTTTAGGATTTAGTGTTCGAGTTGATTTTCGAAATCCAAAATTGGGTTTATGTTCTATCCAAGTTTTTACTTGTGTACGAAGTTTAAAACCCCAAGGATAATCTTCGATTAGATAGGCTGTTTCTTCTGAGGTATGACCTTTAAGTCCACGCATATTTATAAGTCCTTTGACTAAATCTTTGTTTTTTATCTTATACTCTTTAATTTTTATAAAACATTGATTTTTAACACTTTATAGATTAAAAGTTGTTTATGTATTTTCACTTTCCAACTAAAAAAATACCGAAAGATAATCGGTCGGAAAATGTCGAAAAAAGCCGTTTTGTAAATTTTACATAATTTTTCCTTTCATTTTACATCAAGTTACAGAATTTTGAAATATACTTATTTATTTTATAGAGTTATTTTAGAAAAAATCAACATTGTCTTTCTTGAAAGAAAGTGTTTTTTTGATTTTGTTTTTTATTTCAGTAGCAGATTTGTAATCTTTACTTTCTAAACATTGACAATATTCTTTTGAAAGTTTTATTTCTTCTCTATATTTATGAAGAATATTTAGACTATTTAGAAGTTTAATTGTTTTATCTAGTTTTATTCTTGCTTTTTCAGCTTTATTCATATTTAATTTCTATGAGTTGTTACTTACTTTATGTTAAAATGGTACACCGAGCAGGATTTGAACCTGCGACCTGCGGATTAGAAGTCCGCTGCTCTATCCAACTGAGCTATCGGTGCCCAAGATTGGTGGTCCTGCTCGGACTTGAACCGAGAACCAATCCGTTATGAGCGGAACGCGCTAACCAATTGCGCCACAGGACCACTTGTAAGATGGTGCGGGTAGCCGGACTTGAACCGGCACGACGAGTGTCGAGGGATTTTAAGTCCCTTGTGTCTGCCACTTCCACCATACCCGCAAACTTTAATTTAAGATTTTATTAGTTTTAAATGAATTTTTAAAAGAGTTATTCCAACTGGTCTCTAAGTAACTGCATTGCATCTTTATCTGTTACTTCGTATCGTTTTCCCGACACTGTGTAGACATCTAAGCAGTCAATTACAAAGTTGATACTTTCAATTGTATCAATATTAAGATTTGTCTCTTTTATAATTCTGAGACCTTGCTCGTTTTCGGTCACAAGACCTGCTTTGATAACCTTCATATTTTATAATTCTCTTTCTTTTTGTTCAAGATATTATATAAAATCTTTCGATTAAATTGATTACATTTTATAATGCAAGGAATTTTACATTCTAGCATTTTCTTTCAATCAAATGGGCCATAATTTGCCATTATTGAATGGTTAAAGGTTGGGATTGTTTAATCAGTTTGAAGTTATATTTATATTTCAATCTTTTGAGTATCATCTTTAATCATATCTATAATTTCAAGATATAAATTTTGAGCAATTGTTTTTGCTAAATTAAAGTTTGTGTAATAAGTAGTGTATTTTGATTCTTTTAATAAGAGATTATGAATTGTATCATTTTTAAAAAATATACGAAACTTACCTTCATCTTCTTCTTTTCCAGAAGGAGGTACAATCAAGTATATTTTAATTGCAAATAAATCAAGTTTACTCCATGCAATCCATGCAAGTTGAGAACTATCCCATGAAAACTTTAAAATATTTGTTGTTTTGTTTGTCATTTTATTTTACTCTATTATAATTTTTATTTTAGGAGATTCATCTAAAAAATCTTTTGTATCATAAGTTGCATATCTGTGCTGATTGGCAATTACTCCCATATCTGCTACAGTAACTGTACTTGCTGGTTTATATATATGCTCTTTATGATGTACTAAAACTTCATTGTTTCCATTTGTTTCTTCAAGTTTCTTTAATTCTGTAATCAACTCTGATAATTTCATTATATTGACCTCGATAAATTTAATACAAACATTTGAATTTATCAGTAAGTCTTGGTCTTTGTTATAGAGTTAATATTGAGTTTAAATGTTAGGTTGAATTAGTATCTTTTATACTGATTTTGATTTATTTTTTTGATAATTTTGGAAAGGCAATGTAACCAAAATCTGCCAAGAAATATACAAACTAATTTTTAGGATATAAAGAATATGTTTTTCTGTGTTTCATGCATTAAAAACAATGCACAAAAACATTTATTCAAAACTTTTTTGTGCTTGATTCATTTTCTTTCTTGAAAGAGATAGTTGAGGAATTGTTACAGCTATTCCAACTTGAAAAAGTTTTTTCATTGCTGGATATATTTCTTCTTCTTTAAAAGAAATTGACTTAGAGCCCAATATATTATATATTGGTTTATTAGGAAAAACTTTACCAACTTCTTCTGCTTCATTTTCATAAAACTCGTAAAGATTTCCATTTTTTGTACAGTGAAATTCTTTCACTAAAGAATCCTCCTGTTTAGATTAAAATAGTTATAAAACGTTTAGCTTGTTCTTCCCAAGCTTGATTTTCGTTTTTATAATAATAATACTGTCCTCCAACACCATTTTTATAATACTTAAAAATCAAATAAGGCTTTCTTGTTCCATCATTTTCAGTAAAATAAGATATACCAGTTTCTTCTACAATCCATTCACATTTCTCATCTAGCTGACTTAATACTGCCGCATCTGGATATTTTCGTAAAACAAATTCTTTTGCTGTCAAGTTTAATTCTTCATCTGTAAGTTTGATTTTGAACAATTCTCTCATAAGTTTCATGTTATTTCCTTTACAATTTTAGAATTTCTTGCATTGTTTTGAATTGTTTTACTTTTAATTTATAATAATTATGAAGTGAATTATTGTCTTCTTTTTTAAGAAGTTTATAATAATTTTGTATATAATCTTCAATATTTTGAAAGGTAAGACTATTATTTGTTATATCAATAATAAGAAATTGCTTTATTAAAGAATAAGAAAGTGTCATTTAATCTTCGTACTTATTTGATTTTATTCTCAAGACAATATAAAATAACAATACAGACTGGCCAAGTCGTTATCATAAACATTACACAAATAAGAGATTCCATTCTATATCTCTTTGAAAAAGAGAATCAGTCATACTTTATCATTTGATATATTGTGTAAATAAGTCCTAAAAAGAAATATATTACAGCAAACATAATGAGATGCATTAAATTATCTCCATAATTTTGATTGCAGATTCATACTTCCATTTTAAATTATTGTAATGATCTACAATAGACTGATGAGAATTGTCTTTATCTGTAAGTTCTTAGAAATGCCTATAAGAACGAATTATAGATTCTTCGTTTTGATGAACCTCATTTACTTTATACTCAATATTGCGTGATTCAAGTGCCTTAAAGAACTTAGGAGCGTCAGAATCTTCTTCTAAATAAACCATCTTGTTTTTGTAATAACTAAAACTGCTGATTTGATCTTCAATATCAAGTTCTTCAAGTTCCTTTACTGGAACCTGAACCCAACCGTGGCCGGGGTCTTGAAAGTAGGTATATGTCCTTGTTTTGGTATTAGCATTCATTGTATATGTCCTTTGGGAATTTGCTTGATCAAAAAGAGATGGTTATTCCATCTCAAGTACTTGTACTAATGCT
>CAYPCZ010000002.1:0-123325 GCA_964409345.1 uncultured Flavobacterium sp.
GAACCTACCAGAAACCTACAAAAACAAAGAGAAACTGAAAAGAAAAAACAATAAATCCAGTCATAAACACAAGGAAAAACAAACCTTAGAGCTCTAAAAATAATGAAAAAGAGAGATAATACTAAGCAAACCGATCTATACAGATTAGTCAAATCAATTGAAAGCCTTTAGTTTTACAAAAGAACCTGATAAGTAATGGCCAAAAAAAATCCCGAGAAGCACATTCTCGGGATTGAAACACTCCTATATATGAGTGTATGTTATTTCTTTCTTTGTTGCTGCTTTTGTTTTTGTTGTTCTTGAGCTTGCTCCATAGCCTCGCGCATTCTTTTTTGGAACTTGCTTTCTTTTTTAGGCTTGGTTTTGTTCTCTTGAATTTTTGCTGAGATTTTTTCGTTATCTATAATATAGTGTTTGATCACAAACATGATTCCGATAGTGATGAGGTTGGAGATAAAATAGTACAACGATAATCCGGAAGCATACATATTAAAGAACACTATCATCATAATAGGCGAAATGTAAATCATTACCTTCATGATTTTCCCCATATCAGGCATTCCCTCTTGCTGTGGTTGCGCCATTTGCTGATCTCCGGTGGTCATTTTCATATAAAAGAAAATTGCAACCCCTGCCAAAATCGGAAATAAACTGATGTGGTTTCCGTAAAACGGAATATAAAACGGAAGTGTAATGATTGAATCATACGATGATAAATCATCTGCCCACAAGAATCCTTTTTGTCTTAAGTCAATCGCTGAAGGGAAGAACATAAACAAAGCGTAGAAAATCGGAATCTGCATCAAGGCCGGAATACAACCCGCCATTGGGTTTACTCCTGCTTTAGAATACAAAGCCATAGTTTCTTGTTGCTTTTTCATCGGATCTTTTTTATACTTTTCGTTCAGCTCATTAATATCCGGACGAAGCGCCTTCATTTTTGCCTGTGACAAATAAGATTTATAAGTAATAGGCGAGATAGCAATACGCACCAATATTGTGAATAATATAATCACCAACCCATACGAAGAAGGAATCAAACTCGACAGAAGATTAAAAGCAGGAATAAACAAAAACTTGTTAATCCAACCGAAAATACCCCATCCTAACGGAACTACCTCATCAAGATTTCTTTTATAACTATCCAGAATTTTATAATCTGTTGGCCCGTAATACCAATTCATATTATAGTTTATCTCACCACCTTGAAACTCTAGCGGAATCAACGAAGCAAATGCTTTGGTAGTCAAAGTATCTGTTTTCTCGTCTTGTACTTTGTTGGTCGATTTGAAATCAACGGTTTTAAAAGGTGTATCGGTCAAAAGAATCGAAGTAAAAAAGTGTTGCTTGTATGCAATATAGGTTACATCTTTTGCCTGGTCTGTAGTAAATTTACCTTGACCTAAATAATCGTCTTTTCCGTTTTCGTATTCAAAAATAAGCTCGGTATAACGGTTTTCATAAGTAACTGATTTTTCGTTACGAAAAGATTCCAATTCCCAATTCAGTTTTAAAGGTTCTGTCGTATTCAACACAGAAGCCATTCCTTGTGAACGGATAGAAAAATCCATCATATACTCATTAGGCTTCAGTACATAACGATACTCTATAAACTTGTTTTGATCTGACTTCAAACGAAGTGTCAGCACCTGGTTTTCTCCTTCTTGGGTCAAAACAGGTTCAAAAAGCATATCCTCAGTATTAAAAACACGGTTCTCTTGAGTCTTTAGCTCGATATTAAAACGAGCATTGTCATCTCTGACAAGATTTACGATACTTCCTGAACCTTTACGGAACTGTTCGAAGTTTTTAACCTCTGCACTGGTGATATAACCTCCTTTGTTAGAAATCTCTAATCGCAGTACTTCGTTTTCTAAAACCGAAGCTTCTTCTGAAAGCGTTCCTGAATAAGCAAAGCTACCTAAAGAGTTTTGCAGTTGCGCCATACGCAAAGAATCATTTGCGTTTAAATCAGCTGTAGAGAGAAACTCTGTTGAAGTCGGTACAGGTGCGTTTTGTTGAACATCTATTTGTTCTTGTTTCTGTGCTCTTGATTCTGTAACTTCCTCTGGCGTCGGTTGATTTTGATACATGATCCATAGCAAAATCCCGAAAATAAGCACAAAGGCAAATAGTGTTCTAAAATCAAATTTCTTTTCTTCCATTAATACTTTATTTAAAGTTGTATGCTTCAGAGGAACTCCATCTGAAACGGTTTTTATTTATTTTCTACAGTTGCTTTGATAAATGCCACAAATAAAGGATGCGGATTGGCAACCGTGCTTTTGTATTCAGGATGATATTGCACCCCTATAAAAAACGGATGATCTTTCAGCTCAACTATCTCGACCAAATTAGTTTCCGGATTTACTCCCGAAGCTATAAGTCCGGCTTTTTCAAACTGTTCTTTATATTTATTGTTTAATTCGTAACGATGCCTATGACGCTCAGAAATCATTTCTTGATTGTAGATGGAATATGCCAAGGTACCTTTTGTAAGGCTACAATCCCAAGCTCCAAGACGCATGGTCCCTCCCATTTCTGAGATATTTTTCTGATCTTCCATAATATGGATAACAGGATTTTTACAATCTGCATCCATTTCTGTCGAATTGGCGTCAACAAGGCCGATTACATTTCGGGCATACTCAATTACTGCCATTTGCATTCCTAAACATATTCCGAAAAACGGAATTTTGTTTTCACGCACATAGCTAATGGCTTCGATTTTCCCTTCGATGCCTCTTTCTCCAAATCCTGGGGCTACTAATATACCATCTAAACCTTTGAGTTGTTCGGCTACATTCTCTTTGGTTAAAAATTCAGAATGTACGCTAATTATGTTTACCTTGGTTTGATTGGTCGCTCCCGAATGAACAAAAGCCTCCAAAATTGACTTATAAGAATCTTGTAACTCTACATATTTACCTATCAAACCAATATTAACTGTGTGCTTTGGGTTTTTGTGTTTGAATAAAAACTCATTCCAATTTTTTAAATCCGGCGCAGATTTTTCGGGTAAAGCAAGTTTCTTTAATGCTACCACATCTAAGCCTTCTTCTAACATCAAATTCGGAACGTCATAAATGGTTGAAGCGTCAATAGACTGAATCACTGCTTCTTTTTTAACATTACAAAAAAGAGCCAATTTGCCTTTGAGCTCATCCGAGAGTTCGTGTTCTGTTCTACAAACCAAAATATCAGCTTTGATTCCGCTTTCCATTAGCGTTTTCACCGAATGCTGTGTAGGTTTTGTTTTTAATTCTTTGGCCGCAGCCAAATACGGAACAAGCGTCAGGTGAATAGTAATTGCGTTATTCTCGCCTAATTCCCACAACATTTGTCTAACCGATTCGATATAAGGAAGAGATTCGATATCGCCGACTGTTCCTCCGATTTCGGTAATTACGATATCAAACTTACCCGATTCTCCCAAAAGTTTCATTCGGGATTTAATCTCGTTAGTAATATGAGGGACAACCTGAACGGTTTTACCCAAAAATTCTCCTTTTCTCTCTTTTTCGATAACCGAAAGATAGACCCTTCCTGTGGTAACGTTATTCGCTTGTGAAGTTGGTACATTTAGAAACCTCTCGTAATGTCCTAAATCGAGATCAGTTTCTGCACCATCATCGGTAACATAACATTCTCCGTGTTCGTATGGGTTAAGCGTCCCCGGATCTACATTAATATAAGGATCAAACTTCTGTATCGTTGTTCTATAACCACGCGCCTGAAGTAATTTAGCCAGCGAAGCTGCTATAATTCCTTTTCCTAAGGACGAAGTTACTCCTCCTGTTACGAATATGTATTTTACCGGATTCATTATAATTTTTATTGTTGTGTTGTTGCTGTTTTTTAAACTTGGCAAAAGTAGGCTATTTTTGAGCAAGTGCCAAAAAGTTTATGATGAGTTTTATTATGGTAGATTATCTTACTTAAAGAGAGTTCGAGGGTGTTTTTGACGAAAGTAATGCTAGCAACACTTAGCTTAGCTAAAGTAGCAACTATTATTATTTTAATGTTTTGACAGCAGTTTTTGCAAGCCAACCTTCTGTTCCGTTAAGCAACTCTACTTTATAGTAATTATCAACTGAATCCACAATATATACCTTAGCTCCTTCGTGAATAACGGCTAAGTTATTGGCACTTTCTTTGGGCTCAGCCTTTACTACTACTGATTCGGCAAAAACAATAGCAGGATGATCACTTTGGACTTGATTTTTTTCAAAACTAGCAATCAACATGCTAAGCATAGAAAAAACTAAAAACATTATCATCATTGAGAATAAAACTCGTTTCACAATTATTTTTTTTAAAAAATAATATCCTATAAAACTAAGTAACAACAAAAATGAAAAACCAACTGCAATTTTTGCCCAAGTATCATAATGATAAACCGATGTGAATCCGCTAACCCAATTAGCAAAACCTACTTTGGGCAGCTCCTTGATGTCATCGATGGCCATGTTCTGCGCAAACTTTAAATTATTTTTTACTGCATTATTAGGAGACAACAATAGAGCTTTTTCGTAATTATAAATAGCCGGCGCAATCTGATTGAGTTTATAATAGGCATTTCCTAAATTAAAGTATAACTCCACCGAATGTTCGCCTGACTGTAGAATTTGTTCATACTCCTGAGCAGCTTCTTCAAAACGTTCTTCTTGATAAAGCTCATTGGCTTGTTCAAACGAAGTCTGCCCGAAAAATAAAATCGGGAACAACAGAAAAACGATTTGTAATTTTATATTTAAAGTTTTCATTTTTTAAAGTATTAAGATTTGATAATTAAGACGATTGTAACCTATGGCTGAAAACTATTTAATTTCTTTTACAAGTTTGGTAATCGTATCAACTGCTTTATCATAATCTTGTTCTACCGAAGCCGACAAACTTGGTGCATATCTCACAAGTTCGCAATTTTCGATAAGCGAAATAAACTCATTGACCGTAGTCGGGGTAGCTTTGCATTTTTGCAAAGCTTCAGCGATTTTTTCTTTGCTCATTTCCGCTGTTTCTATATGAAGTCTGGCTTTTAAGAAATTGTGCAAAGCCCGCTCTAACGAATCATAGAATTTTTGCTTATCATGCTGATTCTTCTTAGCATCCGAAAGGTATTTTTTGGCCAATTTACTCGTACTCCTGATTTTATTACCTACTACATCGCTATCTCTTTCGTCTTTTTTGCGTTTGGCAAAAATAAGAATCGGAATCACCAACAAAGGTAAGAGAAGCCAAATGAAAAAGTTTTTAGAAAACAGAAAATCTTGTCGAGCAACAGGATGAAGTTGAGTATTGAGCTCAATAAATTTAAACTGACCTTGACCGGCTGATTCTTGATTAGCCATACTATAATTATCTGTTTGTGATGGTTCGCTGCTTATCGGACCGTCAATCATATCAATCGGAATCTCTTGCGAGGTAATGGTTTTATACGAATTAGTATTCAAATCAAAATAAGAAAAACTCATCGGGCGAATAATATATTTTCCTTGATATTGCGGAATAATCGTGTATCTTTCTGATATTTTACCGCTCATTCCCGAAAGGTTTACGCTAACTTGTTTTTTAGAAACAGGGTCATACATTTCTAATGCACTTGGCACAACAGGTTTAGGCAACGAAAACAACTCCATATTTCCTTTCCCAGATACTACCACATCAAGTTCTAGTGATTCTCCGTGTCGCAGAGCAGTTCTATCTGGAGTTACGATAAAATCAAACGTACCGACCGCTCCCGAAAAATCAGCAGGCCTTCCTTCTTCAGGAAGTGACTTTACATTAACCGCAACGTCTCCTGTTGATACTTTGGCACTCGTAGTATTATAAACTCTTCTTCCAAAAAAATCTCTGCGATTAGTAGGTACTCCCAAAGAAATATCCATAGAAAAAGAAGCTAAATTAAGACTTCCCGATTTTTGTGGGTATAATACTACTCTTTTCACAACCACACTTCGATACTGTTCTCCTCTGAATGTCTCAACCGTAGGTTCATATTGTTTAATCTCAATATTATGCGACCAGAAATCATTATATTCGGGTGTGCTGGTTACATTAAAATTACGTACCTCGAGTTCGGGTTTAAAATACAGCTTATACAGAATCGTAATGGGTTCGTTCAGATATGGGTTGCGCTTCGACACTTGAGCTACCAAATGAATACTTTCGCTTGCCTCAACAAGGGGTACTGAGGTGTCGTTAGGTCGCTCGACAGGTGCTGTAACTTCAAGGGTTACCGGCTCTGTTTTATAGGCTTCACCTTTAATAACTATAGAGGCGCTCCCGATAGTGAGCATTCCTTGTTTAGTAGGTTGCAAAGTATAACCATAACTTTTGTTCATCGAACGTTTTCCGTTAATAATCGAAGTACTTATCTGCTGGAAAGGTCCGCTAATGATTCTAAAGTTTTCAAAAGTAGGCAACTGAAGGTTATCTCCATCGGCATTCATCGTAAAATCTACACGAACATTTTCGTTCAAACCGATTTTTGTCCTGCTCAACTTGGCTTCAAACTCCACTTGAGCAAAAATCATCTGCGAAAACAGAAAAAATAATATAAGTGTTAGCTTTTTCATTTTGTTTATTGCTTTAAGTGATAGACTTTAAGCTTTTTGTTTGACGCATAGAGCTTAGAGCATATTGTCTACAGCAAAATCACCAGTTTTTTTCAGATTGTCTTGGTTGTCCTTTTCTTTCTTCGAGTTCTTTCCTCTTTTGTACTCGTTGTTGAATTCCCTTTTCTTGGTTTTCTACTGCATCAAGTAGGTTTTCTATACGCTGTTTCGGCATTCCGCCTTGATTACCTTCGGGTTCTTGATCTTGATTGCCATCTCCTTGTTGGTCTTGGTTATCTTGATTGTCTCCCCCATCTTGGTTATCTTGGTTTTGATCCTGATTGTCTTGATTTTCGTCCTGATCATCACCGCCTTTTTGGTTTTCTTTATTCTGATCTTCCTGATTTTGATCTTGGTTCTGATCCTCATTTTGATTCTGATCCTCAGGTGGCGGATTTTTATCGAGCATTTCTTTTGCTAAAGCAAAATTATAACGAGTCTCTTCGTCATACGGGTTATTTCTCAAAGCATTTTTATAAGCATCAACAGCTGCTTGATAATTTTTTTCTTGCATGAGTGCATTGCCTAAATTATGATACGCTCGGTGTTTTTCTGCTTTGTCTTGTGAATTTTCAATCGTCTCTATATACGAATATTTAGACTCTTCATAAGACTCTTGTTTATAAATCGTATTACCTAAATTATAAGAAGCGCTCGATTTATTTTCTGATTTTGATTTTTCTATACGATACTTAGCTTCAGCTTCTGGATAATTCTTCTCTTCGTTATCTTTTTTTTGAGCAAAAACAGTAAACGAACCCATTAAAAGTACAGCCACTACCCTACTGATCACACCAAGAAACTTATTATCTGAATTCGTTTTCATTACCTAATTTCTTTTTTTTCGTTAAACAAATTAAGTTTATTAATCCAAGCCGTTTTTCTTTCTAAGAAAAGCATTTCTATACATAACAGCAAGAACGCTACAGCCAAAAACCATTGAAATTTAGAATCATATTCGGCTACTTCTTGTGATTCGAATTGTGTTTTTTCGATAGTATCAACAATCATTTTGAAATGATTGGTAACTTGTTTAGTGCCCGTATTACCCGAAACATAACTACCTCCGGTCTCTCTGGCAATATCTTTGAGTGTCTGGCTTTCTAATTTAGTAATCACCACCTCGTTATTTAAATCTCTTAAATAAGTCTGTACGTTACCTGCTATTCTTATCGGAATCGGACCTCCTTTTTCGGTACCCACTCCAATGGCCAAAACTTTTAGGTTATTTTCTTTTGCCTGAACTAATGCCTCTGACACTCTTTGCTCATGATCTTCTCCGTCAGAGATTAAAACCAATAACCTATTGGCAGATGCATCATCAAAATAAGTATTTGACAACAAAATCGCTTCACTAATGGCCGTTCCTTGAGACGAAAGCATATCGGTATTCATTTGTTGCAAAAACATTTTGGCGGCACTATAATCTGTAGTAATGGGTAACACCGGAAAAGCACTTCCGGCATAAGCTACAATCCCAACTCGATCTGCCCCCAACGTATTGATAATTTGCGATACGATTTGCTTTGAACGTTCCATCCTGTTAGGGGCCACATCTTCCGCCAACATACTTTTAGAGACATCAATCGCAAAAACGATATCTATCCCCTCTCGCTTTACCGTTTCGACTCTCGCTCCGATTCTTGGATTAGCCAATGCCAATGCCAATGACGCAAAAACCAACAACAACATCACCAACTTCAACATGGGTTTAAAGGTCGATTTTTCTGGACTTAATTTATTGAGCAGTCCTGCTTCGGCAAATCGCTTTTGCCTGCTGAGCTGCCAAAGACGATACAACAAAAATATCACTACCAATAGTGGTAGGATAAAAAGCAAGTATAAATATTTTGTTTCTTCTAAATTCATTTTTTTATTGAATCGTTGAATTATCGATAGTCAAATGTTTTAATGTCAAAAGCCTGTTCAGACTTTATGCCATTCGGCTTTAAGACTTAAATAAATCCTCTAAACAAGGTTCTTCTCAGCAAAAACTCTAACAATAAGAAAGCTCCTGCAATAAGAATAAAACTTCTATATTTTTCATCATAATTGAAGTACCTGAGCTCTTCGACATCTGTTTTTTCGAGTTTGTTTATTTCGTCATAAATTTCGTTAAGCTTAGTGTTACTTGTTGCTCTATAATATTGTCCTCCTGTTGTGCTGGCTATATCCCTCATGAGTCGTTCGTCAATTTTCACTTCCATCATTCTGTATATAAAACCTCCGTTGGGTGCATAAGCATACGGCATTTCTGCCATTCCATTGGTTCCGATACCAATAGTGTATACTTTTATGCCGTATTCTTTAGCAATCTCGGCAGCTGTTCGAGGTTCTAAAAACCCGGAGTTATTTTCTCCGTCAGTCATCAGAATAATTACTTTGCTTTTTGCCTGACTTTCTTTAAGTCGATTAACGGCTGTTGCCAACCCCATCCCGATGGCAGTTCCGTCTTGCAAAACATTATCATAACGAATATCTCTAATGGCATTCAGTATAATTCCTTTATCGCTGGTTACAGGAGTTTTAGTGTAACTCTCTGCCGCATATACTACAAGCCCAATTCTATCGGTAGGTCTTTCGTTTACAAAATCAGCAGCTACTCTTTTAAGTGCTTCTAAACGATTGGGTTTTAAATCTTTGGCTAACATACTACCCGAAACATCCACCGCAACCACAATATCAACTCCTTGAGTACTTGTAGTTCTGCTGGTTACATCAACGGTCTGGGGTCTAGCAAGACCAATAATGATGAACGAAAGTGCCAACAAGCGTAATGCTAACAAAAGTGGTTTTAGTTTTCCTAAAATCGAACCTTGTGGGTTAAATCCGTTTAGAGAACTGATTTTCAGGATAGCCGTTTGTTTTTTTAGAGTAAAAGCATAAAAAGCTATTAGCACCGGAAACAATGCAAAAAGCCAAAAGAATTCAGGATGTAAAAATGTTATATTCTCCATAATTAATTTGCGTGCATCAACTCTACCGAATTTATGATTCTGTTTATTATCTCTTTTTTATTTATATCGTTATCGTCTATATGAACAATAACATGTATAAAGCCGTGAGTGTGCTGAAAAATCAATGATTCGTAATATATTTTCTTACTGTTTTTCGAATCTTTATCCAAATAATCAAACGAACCAAAAATCTTCACTCCTGGCGTACCGTTGAGCGATACAAATTCTTCTCTTTGGGTCAAAATATTTTTAGCTCCTTTGGCTTCCCATTCGGTAATCGTGCGGTCGATATATCTGGCTACGTCTTCTTCGGTTACTTTTTTGCCCTCTAATACTTCTGGGTTTAGCTTCGTCGTATTTACAGCTATATGGAGATTATCATGAAACAATTCTCCATACACAAACAATAAGTGCTCTTTTATCTCTTGCTTCATTTGTGAAGTAAAGCTTGAGCTTATGTCTTCTCTGAGGAGCACCTTTGGCGTCTGTATTCTCACTGGTGGATTTCCGTATTCAGAAGTCACCCATTCGGTTTTTAAAAACTCAGAAGTAGAGCTTCCGAAAAACTTGTCTTTAATCGTCGAAATGCCACTTGTAGCCACCCAATAAGCCAGCCCTACTACTATAATAATTCCTGCTGCAAACGAAATATTCGAAATCATCTTTTTCTTTTTCCGTTTACGTTCCAATTCCAGGCGCAAAGCTTCATTTCGTTCTGCTTCTTCTTCTTCAGCGGTTTTGACCGGAATAATTCCGTGCATAGTGCGGAGTGTATTTTCGACTGTATTTCGGTCATTTGTTATTTCAAACTCCAACGGTTTCGATTTGGCAAACTTCACTAAATCGGCTTGTTTTAATACTTTTTCAAGAGCAACAATCATGTCTTCCGAAAAAGCCAGCTTTCGCCTAATAGCTGTTTTGCGTAAGTTTTCGACAAGTTCGTCGGTAGTGTTTTCCATTGCTGGAAATTTAACTGCTTCTTCCAGATAAACCCTTGCAATATCGGTAAGTTCGGAATAATAATCTTTGACTGCTCCTTTCTCGATAAGTTGTTTTTCTTCGAGATTTTTAAGCCCGATAGTTGCTTTTTCTATAGGGGTATAAACAATTTCTTGCTCTTTAAAGTTAGATTTTTTCTTGATTAAAAACAAGTAAATCAAAACTCCCAAACCTATAATTCCTAAACCAATCAACAGCCATAACCACCATTTGGAAGAGGAGGAACTGCCCGTTGCAATCACATCTTTAATGTCAAATAAAGGTTGTTTTAAGGTATCTACCTGCACATTTGCCACTTCGATAAACAAAGAATCTGTCAGGAAAGGCTTGTTATCAATCAACACCTGCAATTGTGGAATCACATACCGCCCTGAATCAAACTGCGTGAGTCCGTATTTTTTGATAAGTTCGAGCTTTGCCCTGTTCTTTTTGTCGATAATGGTATCCGTAGGATAATCTTCTAAGACTTCCAATGCTCCGAAAAACTGCTTTTGCGGAAAAAGCACCACCGAAGACGTATCTATTTTGGTTTTCAGCGTCAGATGAAACTGCGAGCCAATATGGATTTGTGTGGAATCTGTTGAGGTTTCTATCTTTTGAGCATAAGAAACAACTGTTCCGATTAGTAAAAAAGCAAATATGTAAAGTAGTTTTTTCATTTTTTTGTTAGTCACGAATTATAACCATTCGAGTTTACATAAATATTGACTCGTTTTTATCTCACTTAATTTATCTGACGAATCGTATTCAAATCTAAATACCTGAAAATCATATTCACTATCACAACCGCTTATTTTCATAATATTTCTTTTATCATTTTTTTCGATTTCTCTAAACGAAACAGTGTGATAAAAAAAATCGAGCTTACACCCTGCACAACAAAGATTATATGATCCAGACGTATGATGTTCGTTATCAAATAAAACAAAATCCAATAAATTAAGATGATTGATTAACGATATATTATTCTTTACATCATTTCCGTAATCCTTAAATTCTGTTGTATATGTTTTTCCAGGTACCGAAATATTTACTTTTAAAAATTTTTCATCTTTGCTTGGTATCTCTCTTTTTAACTCTACAACACCTTTATCATATGGAATTGAAAACAAAATCGTGTTTCCATCTTTAAAAGTAATATCTTTTGAATTTTTATAACGAAAACTATGTTTTCCTTGCTCTCCATACCAATCATTATTATTAAAGTAAATAGTATAAGAAGCATAACCTAAAGAGTTTAAGTTTAAAACCAAAGTATCATTATTATACACTCCTTTAAATTGTGCGTCTATAAATGCGTGTTGAGCATTTAAAGCCACTCCCGACAAGAAGATAAAAAATGTAAGTATGTAAGTTTTGGTTTTCATTTTTTTGATTGAAGATTGAAGATTAACAATTGCTGATTTCAGATTTTTTTACGCTCTGTCATAAATATTACCCTTCAACTTCTTATAAACATTTTTTTTATTGATGATTTCAGACTTTGTGTAACCCTTAATTTTTTTATTGATTATTTTTAGCCGTTCTGATACTTGCTACAAAAATTGAAATAAGCTCGTTTGCTTCTATTTTTAATTTATCTTTTAATTCTTCATTTGAACTTAAATTAGCTCTTTCTATAATTTTTAAACAATTAAAAGTTTCTCTCAATTCCTTTAAACATATTCCCATTTTATGAATAAAATCTTTTTTGCTTTCAGCACTTTGAGCCTCTCCATAGTTCAAAGCAGGAGAAGTTGATGAACGAACTATTTGACCTAAAAGATGATTTCCTGCATACGACTTCTGAACAAAATCCGTAAACAAAATAACATTTGATGCGAAATCAATCAATCTTTCTTCTAATTCTTGCCTTTTCATTTCCTTCTCAAATCAAAAATCGTTAATCATCAATCTTAAATCCTTACCTCGCCTTAAAATACCCTAACAACTTGCTGACATAACTTTCGTCGGCTCTGGTGCTTAATGTTCCTGCTCCGCATCTTCTGAATACTTCCTGAAAATATTTTGTTTTTTCGTGATAATATTTTTGATATTCAGAACGAACTTTTTTCGAACTCGTATTGATAAACCGTACTTCTCCAGTTTCTGCATCAAGCATATTTACCAATCCTACGTTTGGAAGCTCTTCCTCTTTCTGGTCATAAATCCGGATTCCTGTTACATCGTGTTTTTTGCCTGCAATTTTTAGCGTATGTTCATATTCATCTGCCACAAAATCAGAAATCACAAATACGATAGCTCTTTTTTTCTGTACTCCTGACAAGAATTTTAAAGCTTCCGAAATATTAGTTTTTTTGCTTTTAGACTGAAACTCAATCAACTCTCTGATGATTCTCAACACATGTGATTTTCCTTTTTTCGGAGGGACATAAAGTTCTACTTGATCAGAAAACAACACCAAGCCTATTTTATCGTTGTTTTGTGTAGCCGAAAAAGCTAAGGTTGCCGCAATTTCGGTAGCAGTTTCTTTTTTGAACTGTGATTTGGTTCCGAATTCCCCCGAGCCGCTCACATCTACCATAAGCATCATCGTGAGTTCTCTCTCTTCTTCAAAAACCTTGATATAGGGTTCGTTATATCTTGCTGTTACATTCCAATCAATCGCTCGCACATCATCCCCAAACTGATACCTGCGTACTTCACTAAAAGTCATACCCTTCCCTTTGAAAGTTGTGTTGTATTCTCCTGAGAAAATATGATTACTCAACCTTCGGGTTTTGATTTCTATTTTACGTACTTTTTTGAGTAATTCTTTCGTGTCCATTCCTTTTTGTCTTAAAGTCGAATGTCATAAAGTCTTAATGTCCGTTATGACTTTCGACTTTATGACTTTTGACTTAATTAAGGCACTTCAATTTCGTTTACGATTTTGTTGATGATATCAACCGAAGTCATATTTTCGGCTTCTGCTTCGTAAGTGATTCCGATTCTGTGACGAAGCACATCATGAACCACAGCTCGCACATCTTCTGGCACCACATACCCTCTACGCTTGATAAACGCATAGCATTTTGCAGCCAAGGCCAGATTGATACTTCCACGTGGAGATGCTCCAAAACTGATTAAGTGTTTAAGACTTTCGAGCTTATATTTTTCCGGATAACGGGTTGCAAAAATAATATCCAATATATACTTTTCTATTTTCTCGTCCATATATACCTCGCGAACGGCTTGCTGAGCACGAAGAATTTGCTCCGTTGAGATAACCGCATTGACTGTTTCGTAAGCTCCTCTCAAGTTTTGACGCATGATAGTTCGCTCATCTTCCATTTTCGGATAATCAATAACAGTTTTTAGCATAAAACGATCCATTTGAGCTTCAGGTAACGGATAGGTTCCTTCTTGCTCCACCGGATTTTGAGTGGCTAATACCAAGAAAGGTTTGTCTAATTTAAAGGTCTCCTCTCCGATTGTAACCTGTTTTTCCTGCATTGCTTCAAGCAAAGCCGATTGCACTTTTGCGGGAGCACGGTTTATCTCATCAGCCAAAACGAAATTAGCGAAAATAGGTCCTTTTTTAATAGAGAATTGATTGTCTTTAATATTATAAATCATCGTTCCTACCACATCGGCCGGAAGCAAATCAGGGGTAAACTGTATTCTGCTAAAGCTTCCTTGCACGGCTTGCGAAAGCGTATTAATCGCTAATGTTTTTGCCAACCCAGGAACCCCTTCGAGCAAAATGTGACCTTGCCCTAAAAGCCCAATAAGTAACCTGTCAACCATATATTTCTGACCCACGATTACCTTGTTCATCTCCATCATCAGCAAATCTATAAAGGCGCTTTCTCTTTCGATTTTTTCGTTGATAGCACGAATGTCTAAAGTAGATGTGTTTTCTTCCATATTATTTTTTGAGCTATTTTAGAAATAAATTTCTTCGGTTTTAAATTCTCTGCAAATTGAAAATTTTGTAAGACTATACGTGTTAAGACATCGTTAAAACTTTTGAATTCATTGGAGTTTTAAGGATACTTTATCAGTTATTTTTTATAATTTTAAGGACTTAAATTATTGCTACATGAAAACAAAACTTTCGCCTGTCATTGCAGGAACTATGAATTGGGGGACTTGGGATAAAAACCTCAATACGACCCAGATGTCAAATCTAATTCAAGTATTTTTAGAAAACAAAGTTTCTTCTTTTGACTTAGCCGATATATTTGGTGGCTATACTACCGACGCCTCTTTTGGCAAGGCTTTGGAGCGAAGCAAAATTGATCGCTCAAAAGTACAACTCGTTTCGAAATGCGGCATACAATATGTTGCCGAAGGCCGAGACAACAAAATCAAGCATTATCAATATGACAAAGACTATATTATTTGGTCTGTTGAGCAGTCATTAAAAAATTTACAAACCGACTATTTAGACATTTTGTTATTACATCGCCCTAGTCCGCTTATAATAGCAGACGAAATTGCCGAAGCGATAACCAAACTAAAAGCAGACGGTAAAATTATTGATTTTGGAGTGTCTAATTTTAGCAGTTCTCAAACTGAACTTATCCGAAGTAAAACCCAAGTTGATTATAATCAGATTCAGTTTTCAGCCACGCATTACGATGCAATGACAGACGGGAGTTTCGATTATATGCAAATCCATAATATTCAGCCCATAGCTTGGAATCCGCTTGGTACTGTCTTTAGAGAAAACACCTCTCAAACCAGACGTTTAAAAGAACTTTTAGCTAATCTTGTACAGAAATATGGAGTGGGTTCTGATACTATTTTGCTGGCTTGGATTCTTAAACACCCTGCCCGAATTATCCCGATTGCCGGAACCGTAAACGTTGCCCGCATACAAAACTTGCATAAAGCAACCCAACTTCAACTCGATAAAGAAGATTGGTTTGCTATCTGGACAGAAAGTATGGGAGAAAGAGTGCCTTAAAACTCTACTCCCTGCTTTGAGGAATGGAACTGAAATCTGAAAAATATTATGGAGGACTTTGTAAGAGAATTATTATATCCTTTTATCGGCTGGGTTTATTTGTGGATTAAATATAGAAATAAAGAAAAAATAAAAACTATTTTAAAAGAAGAATATGACGGAAGGTATGAAAATGTAGGTTCTATAAAAGTATTACAATTTATAAGAATTATAATGATAATCTTATTAGGTGCATTTCTACTTGTTATAATTTATAGAACTATAATTCCTTTGAAATCCTAAAGTAAAGAGACAATGATTAACAAACGAATTCTCATCAAAAACTTACTTGCCTATCAAGACGAGAATACTTTTTTTGACAGAAAACGCCAACTTAATCTGCATACCAAAGAAGGAAAAGCAAAGTTTTTGAAACATATTTGTGCCTTATCAAATTCTAACCCAGAGAACAATTCTTTTATTGTGGTCGGAGCAGAAGACAATAACGAAATTTCGGGAACCGATTTTTATGACGATAGCAGAATTCAGAACCTTATTGATGCAAACTTAGAAAATGCTCCTGAAATTTCTTACGAAAATATCCCTTTCCCCAATCTTCCGAAAGAAAAAGTAATAGGGTTGGTCACCATACAACCTAATCAAAAAGAAACCTATTTTAAACGCCCGAACTGGACAATTCCTTTTCGGGCGACTTATATTCGTAAAGGGAGTACCTCTATTCCGCTGGAAGGTAATTTTGCACCTACTACCCAAAATAAAGAAACTGTTCAGAGCCTTGAACTTAATTCTCGAAACAGCATCAAAGACACTCTTGATGCGGTAATGGATTTTGTGAATAACAAACACAAAGATCTCACCACAAAATACAAAGTATTTAAAGAGCTTTTTGTTATTTGTTGGGCGGGTATCGAGAAAAAGTCAGACGGAAAATCATTTTGGACCCGAGTAGATATTGAGCTTATCAACGAACAAGTGAAATTGTTTTACTCTAATTTTGATGAAGTAAAGATCACTTATAACCAAGATAGTTTTAGTATTACAGAATATGTGCCGCTTGGTATAAATAACTCAATAGAATTTTATCCGCTTGAGAAAACAACCTTGTATTTTTTTAATAATGGTGATTATAAAATAGAGAGCCAGATGCTTTTTGACCCTCCGAAATGTAATAAAAAAACGCTATTTCATATGTATAATAGTGCGGCATCTACACTTAATAAAGTTTTAAAAAAATCATCACTCACCAAATCAGAAAAATCAGATTTAGACCACCTTCCCTCTACTCTACTGGTCTGTTACCTTAATGGCTTTGACCAAGCATTAGAGAAACTCATAGAGGTCAAAGTTGAACTAAAAGAAAAATATCCTTCTACCTATCAGAATTTTAAAGAAGTAATGCGGATACACCGAAAAATAAAATACTGATAAGTACTTTAATCAATACTTGTTTAAGTTATTTGAAATTTCATTCTCAAAAATTCTATAGTACTTCCCATCAGTTTTTTCAGCACTTCCAAATCAATATCCGTTAATTTTTTGACATAAATACAAGCTTTTCCCATTTTAAACTTCCCTAAATCTTTTAGTAGTTCTTCTTGTTCAGAATGCCCTAAATACCCCGTAAAAACATAGAGCGAAATAGCCGATTTTCTCGGAGAAAAACCGACAAGAGGAGCATCGCCTTCGTGTCCGCTGTCGTATTTATAATGATAATTCCCGAATCCGACAATGCTCGGACCAAACATTTTAGGCTCGTAACCCGTAAAATCTTGCATTAGTTTTATCAGTTCAAAACTGTCTTTTCGTTTTTGTTCGGTGTCTGCAAAGGTGTTGATAAAATCTTCTACACTGGCATCGGTTGTTTGGGTTTTGTTTTTTGCCATAATTAACAGTTTTTATATTTATCGTGTAATCCGATTCCTTGCAGAATCATCGGAATAATTTTTTCTAAACGTTTAATTTTTGTGGCTTCTTGTTTGGCTTCACTAATATAGAGGTTATATTCTTTTTGTTTGCCTGAGGTCAGTTTTTCAAAGGCTTCTTTTAATTTTTTATCCGTTTTAAAAGCTTCGAGCAAAAGTTCTGCCGTAGGTACGGGTTGGTGTTTTTCGGCTTTTAGTTCTTTGCCTTCTTCGGAATTTTTGATAGCCTGGTTAACATATTTCAGAATTTTCTTTTGGTCAATTTCCTCCAAAGATGTAAACTTCCATTGCCTCATCGCTTTGGCAGTAGTATCTTTAGAAAACACGTTAAAAACATCCTCTATAAACACTCCGTTAAAAAAAACCAAAACCAAGTGGTTTTTAAAAACTCCAATACTTGCAATATTTTTCCCTTTGTGAATATATACATCAGAACCCCACTTGACAGCAGTGTCCATCTGAGTTTTATTCATAATTTCTTTGAGTTTCACGAGTTCCTCTGTCCAGTTCTCAGCTTTGCTCATAAATTTATTTTGGAAAATTAGTATTTGCTTTTATTTCTTCAATCTGCAAGGTGTGTCTTGCGGTGTGTCCGGCAAGAAAAAGTAATGATTGATAAGCATCCATAGCTCCAGCAGGAGAATCATTTACTCTTTTTCTCAAATCTTCAATAGGAGTGTTTTCGACAAAAAATAAAATGTCTTTACGCTGCGTTTCAAAATCTGACAAAGCCATAGCAGGGTCATCATATTTACCTTCTGCAGTCAATATCTCTGGTGCTTCATACTTTTCACTTCGGTCCATTGATTGGGTTATGATTTCTTCATCTGCATATATAATATTTACTCTATCTTCAGGATTTACAGGTTTTTGCATATTTTCTTTTATCATTTCGAAAAGTATACTTTCCGTAAGAATAATGTGCTCCAAACATTGGCTGATACTCCACGATTCCTCCGATGGTTTAAAGTGCATCTGTGCTTTGTTCAAACCTACTGCATTAGTTCTAAGATTATCTATTGTTTTCCAATAATATTCAGAAAAATCTACGCTTTTCACTGAAAAGTCCTCCTGACTTTCCACAATTTCTTTCAACTTCTCTAAACCTTGATTAAAATCCTTATCCATATTAAAGAACAAGCTCATCAAATTCCAAGGGTATGGCGTATCCCAAGAAATTCCCCATTTCACAAGGGTTTGATTTTCAGGTTGTTCTTCTACGGTAAAATAAGTTTTGCTTGGTGTATCGTCAAAATCATAGAAAAACATATCCGACTCCATTCGTTCGCCTTCTATAATATTAGTAATAACTTGAGCTCCTTTTCCGAGTTTTTTGCTATCCCAGCTGTATTTGAAACCAAAGGTTCCGTCTTGACCTTCTTCTGTAGTATTCATATCCGGGTCAGAGAGTTGCCACACGCCAAAATTGTCTTGATTTTTTACGTATTTGATGTAGTCAAATACTTCTTGTTTGGGTTTGTTAATCACAATTTGTCCTTCGCTGGTCGATTGGTTCGGCACAAACAAAGCGACAATAAGCGGTATTGCAAAAAGAATCAACAATACGATTACGATTTTTTTTAGCGTTTTCATTTTAGTTATTTGTGAATGGTTTTTAGTTTTACAAATGTAGTCTTTTATAAAAAAAGAATGGTTCTATTTCAGTCGTTCTCACCTTCTTTTTCGCGTAATCAAGTTTTTTATAATTCTTTTAGATTTATTTTTATTTTGAGAAAACGCAATGAATTTTCTGTATTGAATTTCTTATAACTATATGTTTTTCATATACTCAAAAACTCCTTTGCGAATATTGATTCCGTATTCTAAATGCGCTTTTAAACAATCGAGGAAATTTCCCCATAAAATCTCCAAATTTCCAAGTTACTTCTTTCCCGGTTTCCATTCGAGCAGAGCTAGTTTTATGGTCATCCAAGAGCGACCCCATTCTGGAAATCCTCCTATCGATTGAAAAAGTTCTTGAAAAACATCTAAGTCTATTTTCCAGCAAACACAATCTGTAAGAGACTGAATGTTTTCTTGCGAAGGTATGCGTTGGAAAAGCGATAACACTTCGATTACCAACTCGTTTTCACAGAAAAAATCAGTCGTGATATCGTTGCCTTTATAATCATAAGTAAACGAACGAATAAGTCCGCTTTCTAATATATAATATTCATTAGCTGTTTGCTCCTTTTGTAAAAGAAAATCTCCTTTTTTGAACGTAATTTTTTGATGAGAATCAATAATTCTACTGCGTTCATCAGGGCTAATAAGCGGATGTTGGTAGATTTGGTGAAGCAGTTGTTTTTTCATTTTTTGTTAAAAAATTTTAACAAAAATAAGAAAATATAAGTTAGAGTCTATAAATTTTAATCATAAAAAGACTGCCTAAAGTTAATAACTTTAGACAGTCTTCCTGTAAAACTATTATTCGAAATTCAGTTTATAAATACTGCTGTTCCGAATGTCATTGTACGAGCTAAAAGTAACATCTAAATCTTTTACCAACCCTGTATCCAGACCATAAACCCAACCATGAACGGATAATTGCTGGCCGTTTTTCCAAGCCTGTTGTACTATAGAAGTTACCGACAAATTGAGTACTTGTTGTTTGATATTCCATTCTACGAACTTATCGAATCTTTCTTTTTCATCAGTAATCGCCTGAATATCACTTTTTCTGAACTTATAACTGTCTTTGATATGACGGATCCAGTTATCAATAATCCCAACCGAATTGTTTTGCATAGCGGCTTTGATGCCTCCGCATCCATAATGTCCGCAAACAATTACGTGTTTTACTTTAAGTACGTTTACCGAATAGTCTAACACGCTGAGCATGTTCATATCGGTGTGAATAACCATATTGGCAATGTTTCTGTGTACGAAAACTTCACCTGATTGTGCTCCGATAATTTCGTTAGCCGGAACACGGCTATCTGAGCACCCAATCCACAAAAGTGGCGGGCTTTGTGTGTCTTTAAGTCGATTAAAAAAATCTGGGTCGTTTTCTAATTTACTTGCCACCCACTTTCTATTATTTTCTATTATTTTTTTATAAAAATCCATGCTTATTAGTTTATTATTTTTAATTTAATTTTTTCTTTTTCCGGGCTCTATCTCTTCACCATTAGTCACTACTTTTTTAATTTCTGTAACTACCTGACTTGAAGTTTTATGCCTTTGTCTATGTTTCATCAATAAGTCGTGCTCAATAGAAACTTTTCTGATGTCGGTTTCTGTATTATTAAGTTGATAAACATCTTTAAAGCCGATCAGGGTTACATCAATATTCTTCTCAACAGCTCTAATTTCTTTAAACTCTTTGATGCTGTCTAAAATATCATGAGCGATATAAACCGTGTCAGAAGCATTGATGATCACTTTAGAATCTTCGGGTATTTTGCTGAGTGTTATCAGAATAGCAGCTTTATTTAAAAACGAGACTTCTTGAGCCAAGTGAATGTGTATAATATCTCCTTCTTCATATTCTTCCCTGCGAAAGTAATAAGCTCGTTTGATATTTCCACGTAAAACGGCAAAAATACTTATCAGCATTCCTAAAGCTACTCCGGTCAGTAAATCCGTAAAGACTACCGCCGCTACAGTAATTACAAAAGGAAAAAACTGATATTTTCCTCTTTTATAGAAATGCTTAAACACAGCTGGTTTAGCCAGTTTATAACCAATTACCAAAAGAATAGCTGCCAAGGTTGCCAGAGGAATTTTATTTAATATAAACGGAATCGAAAGTACACTAATCAGTAGTAAAACCCCATGGATAATCGCTGACATCTTAGTTCGTGCGCCTGCATTCACATTCGCCGATGAGCGAACCACCACCGAGGTCATCGGCAAACCACCTAATAACGAACTTATAAGATTCCCTGTTCCTTGTGCTTTAAGCTCAACATTAGTATCTGTAAAGCGCTTGTGTTTGTCCATTCTGTCTGCTGCTTCAATACACAATAGTGTTTCGATAGAAGCCACAATAGCAATCGTAATAGCAACTATCCACACGTCTTGATTTAAAAAGCTTGAGAAATTAAAGCCTCCAGAAAAGCTTAAAAAATCGGGTAAAATAAAAATTCCCTTAAAATCCTCAATCGATCGCACCACCGGTAATTCTACTAAATAGTTAGAACTTATGGCCAACGGACTTGATGCTCTAATAAATAATTCGTTGATTAGCGTTCCGACAAATACAGCGACCAAAGCACTAGGCAAGAGCTTAATTTTCTTTAAAAACGCTATTTTGTCCCATAGTATAATAATGGCAAGCGAAATAGTCGTCACGATAATTACACCTATTTGAACTTGCATAAATGCTTGGGCTAAATCACTAAAAACAGCTAATCCTGACCCCACTTCGACATCAGAACCTAATGCTTTGGGTACTTGTTTTAAAAAAATGATAACCCCAATACCGGCTAACATTCCTTCAATTACGTTATTCGGAAAATAATTGGAAATAGCTCCTGCTTTCATAAAGCCCAAAACAATTTGTATCAACCCGGCCAAAAACACGGCGGTTAAAAACACTTCAAAGGAACCTAAAGTAAGTATAGCAGAGAGTACAATAGCCGTAAGTCCTGCAGCAGGGCCTGTAACACTTACGTGTGAACTGGATAAATACCCAACTACTATACCTCCTACTACTCCTGCTATAATACCCGAAAACAGCGGTGCCCCCGAAGCCATTGCAATACCCAAACACAACGGAAGAGCCACTAAAAACACCACCAAACCCGAGGAGAAATCAGATTTGAGGTGTGTGAAAAGATTCATTTTTTTTGACATATTTCTAGTATAAAATAATTATAGTTATTCCGTTCTTGCTATAGAATTTGACTTACACCTTAACGAGGTGGATAGACAAACCTATAGAAGATTTTAAATAAAATGTATCACATAGATTGCCACAATCGAAGAAGTTCGATGGCATCAAAAAATGCTTCTACTGATAAAATTATACTAAAAAATATTCGGGAGGAGGTGAAAATATCTCTGCCGAAGCATTATCGTGCTTCAATACATATTTCCACAAAATTCTGCCTAATTCAGGTGCATGTAGCATTATAGACTCTATATGGTGTGAAGTGATTTCGAGTTTAACCTCAGCATAGCCGCTATGGTTTTCTTCTTCCTCTTCGACCATAACAAAAGCCATTGATACATCAATATCGTCATATATTTTGCTCAAAACTGTCGGAGCAACTATAAATGACACGAACAACACCAATAAAGCTATAGCTTTTGTTTTCATATGGCGCGAATTTACAATTTTTCTGTTTTTCTGAAAATATGGATTATAAATTTTAAACAAAGTTTAACAGCTCAACATTATTTGGGTAGCCCTTGTTTTGTTCGTATTATCTTTATTTTATTTTTTTAGAAAGCCCAACAATAATTTCGAAGGTTAACTCAACAACCTTATCGCTAAGAAGAAGAAAGCTTAAAAAACTTGTTGCCATGCACGTCAAAGCTGTTCTAATTTCGCTAAGCAAACTTTTTAAGTCTTTGTTTACATTGGATATACGAAACTAAGAACTTACTAATCTTTTGGCGATTTAATTAAAGTACTATGATAAAAATTTGATTTTATAACCCAACTGATTGTCTATCCAAATCACAGAGTGGTGTACATTTCGTTTCAGCACAAATTTAAAGAACAACTCAATTTACTAAAAGATAATAGAAACAAAAATGCCGCTCTTTAAATTAAAGCGGCATTTTGTTTTATACTTCTTGAGTGCTTCTAATCAACTCGTCATACATTTGGTAGCTATCCTCTAAAATTTTCAGGGCTAAATCTCTTCCTAAAAATTCTTCTACTACCACTACTTTATTTTCTAGTTTTTTGTAGTCTTCAAAAAAGCTACGCAACTCGGCAATGGCATGCAGAGGGAGTTCAGAAATATCGTTGATATGATTATAAGTAGGATCTCCGGCAGATACAGCAATTATCTTGTCATCAGCCTCGTTGTTGTCCATCATTCGCATCACCCCGATAACTTTAGCCGGCGTAATACACATCGGGACAACCTTGATTTGAGAGATAACCAAAATATCAAGAGGATCTTTGTCATCGCAATAGGTTTGCGGAATAAATCCGTAGTTGGCAGGATAGTAAACAGACGAATATAAAACACGGTCTAATATCAAAAGACCACTGTCTTTGTCTAACTCATATTTTGCTCTAGAACCTCTTGGAATTTCGATAATTCCGTTTACAACATCTACTTCTTCAGTTTTTGGATTTACGTGATGCCACGGATTAAAATATTGTTTCATTATTTATTTTATAGGTTTATAAGTTTAAAAAACTAATTGTTACAAATTATTTAAGAGGTATATTCTCTAAAATTTCTAATACGAATTTCCAGTACTTTTGTACCGACGAAATACTTGCTCTTTCGTCTGGAGAGTGTGCGCCTTTGATGGTAGGACCAAACGAAATCATATCCATATCAGGATAATTAGTACCTAAGATTCCGCATTCTAAACCGGCATGACAAGCCACTACGTTAGGTTTATTTCCGTTCTGTTTATCATAAATAGACACTAAAACATCAAGAATTTCTGATTCTGAATTAGGTGTCCAACCCGGATATGAACCGGTAAAGGTTACTTCTGCTCCAAAGAGTTCAAAAGCAGAACGAAGGGCATTGGCCAAATCAAACTTCGAACTTTCTACTGATGAGCGAGTCAAGCATTGGATAGAAATCTCTCCGTCTTTAACTACAATCTTGGCGATATTATTTGAGGTTTCAACCAAATCATCAAACTCTGCACTCATGCGATATACGCCGTTATGAGCAGCATAGACAGCTCTTAAGAATCCTTCCTGCACGCCGAGATCCATTACGTTTTCTGGTAGAGAAGTCTCCTCGACAAGGATTTCAAGCTTAGGTTCGGTTGTTTTGAATTCGGTTATTATCTCAGTTATTATTTCTTGAATCTCCGATTGAAAAGCTTCTTTAAAAATTTCAGAAATAATCACTTTGGCCACACTTTCTCTCGGAATAGCGTTTCTAAGACTCCCTCCGTTAATCTCTGCGATTTGCAATCCGAAGTTTTCGAAGCCGTTAAATAACAGGCGGTTCATGATCTTGTTGGCATTTCCTAAACCTTTATGGATGTCCATTCCCGAGTGTCCTCCGCTGAGGCCTTTTACGGTAATAGTATATCCGATTGAGTTTTCTGGAACTTCTTCGAAAGTATAATTTCTCACTGCAGTTACATCTACTCCACCGGCACACCCGATGTCAATCTCGTCATCTTCTTCGGTATCCAGATTAAGTAGAATTTCTCCTTCGAGTACGCCGCCTTGAAGCCCCATAGCTCCGGTCATTCCGGTTTCTTCATCAATAGTAAAAAGCGCTTCCAATGCCGGATGAGCAATGTCTGTACTTTCTAAAATTGCCATAATAGTGGCTACTCCTAATCCGTTATCGGCTCCAAGAGTGGTACCTTTGGCTCTTACCCAATCTCCCTCTGCATACATCTGTATGCCTTGAGTCTCAAAATCAAAGTCTGTATCGTTATTTTTTTGGTGAACCATATCCAAATGTGATTGCATCACGATGGTTTTTCGGTTTTCCATTCCGTGGGTAGCCGGTTTTTTGATAATGACATTTCCGACTTCATCTTTTATAGTTTCCAAACCTAAACGCTTGCCAAAATCCATCATAAAAGCAATTACTTTTTCTTCTTTTTTTGACGGACGGGGTACAGCATTTAGATCGGCAAATTTATTCCAAAGAACTTTGGGCTCTAAATTTCTTATTTCCTGATTCATATATTTTTGCATTAAGTCATAAGAAATATACCTTATGGCTACTTTTAAAGACGGCAAATATACTAAATTGATAGTTAGCTGCAAGTTTTATACGGTTTAAAGCTCTGTTAAATCAAAATTTTAATACAAAAAACAATAAACATTTTGTTTTGCGAATATATAACGCGATAATGAATTTTGAATTGATATTCCTATTAAAAATGAGTACCTTTGCACTCATTAAATTTTAAAAGCTATATACAATGCTATCAGTATCCAATTTATCGGTTCAGTTTGGGAAACGCATTCTGTTTGACGAGGTAAACACGGTTTTTACTCAAGGTAATTGCTACGGAATTATCGGGGCAAACGGCGCGGGAAAATCAACTTTTTTGAAAATTCTTGCCGGTGAAATTGACCCTACATCGGGACGAGTACACCTTGAGCCTGGCAAGCGTATGTCGGTACTGAACCAGAATCATAATATGTTTGATGAGCATACAGTACTTGAAACCGTAATTATGGGAAACAAAGAACTGGCCGCCATCAAAAAAGAAATGGATGCTCTTTATCTTGATTATACTGACAAAAATGCAGACAGAATTGGTGAGCTTCAAATAAAGTTTGACGAAATGGACGGATGGAATGCCGAATCAGACGCTGCCTCACTCCTATCGAATCTTGGTATTTCAGAAGCTTTCCATTATACGCTAATGGCAGATATGGAAGGAAAACTTAAAGTAAGGGTGCTTCTAGCTCAAGCACTTTTCGGAAATCCGGATGTTTTGATTATGGATGAGCCTACTAACGATTTGGATTTTGAAACCATCGGTTGGCTTGAAAATTTTTTGGCTAACTACGAAAATACAGTTTTGGTAGTATCGCACGACCGTCACTTTCTTGATGCGGTGTGTACGCACGTTTCTGATATTGATTTCGGAAAAATAAATCACTATTCCGGAAACTATACATTCTGGTATGAATCTTCGCAATTGGCTGCCAGACAAAGAGCGCAACAAAACAAAAAAGCAGAAGAGAAAAAAGCAGAACTCGAAGATTTCATTAGACGTTTCTCTGCCAACGTAGCCAAATCAAAACAAGCAACTTCTCGTAAGAAAATGATTGAAAAGTTGAATATCAGCGAAATCAAACCTTCTTCAAGACGCTATCCTGCCATTATATTTGAACAAGAACGTGAGGCTGGTGACCAAATTCTGAATGTGCAAGGACTAACTGCTTCAGTTGAAGGAGAAACATTATTTAAAAATATTGACCTCAATGTAGCCAAAGGAGACAAAATCGTTCTTTTCTCAAAAGATTCACGAGCTACTACGGCTTTCTACGAAATCCTTAACGAAAATCTTAAAGCCGATGCTGGAAAATTCGAATGGGGAGTTACAACGATTCAATCTTATCTACCTGCTGATAACAGCGAATTTTTTAAGAACGGAGATTTGAATCTTGTAGATTGGCTGCGTCAGTGGGCAAAAACAGAAGAAGAAAGAGATGAGGTGTATGTAAGAGGCTTCCTCGGAAAAATGATTTTCTCCGGAGAGGAGGCACTAAAAAAATCAACGGTATTATCGGGAGGAGAAAAAGTACGCTGTATGCTTTCGCGTATGATGATGCTTAGAGCCAATGTCTTGATGCTGGACGAGCCTACCAATCACCTCGATTTGGAATCTATTACTGCATTCAACAACTCGCTCAAAAACTTCAAAGGAACTGTGCTTTTCACCACACATGATTATGAGTTTGCTCAAACAGTAGGAAATAGAATCGTAGAGCTTACGCCAAACGGAGTAATCGACCGCTATATGACTTTTGACGAATATCTGGAAGACCCGAAAGTCAAAGAGTTAAGAGCCAAGATGTATTCCTAAAAAAATAATTTGCATTTTCAAAATATGATGTTAAGCTTAAAACCATTTATCCATTGTCATTAATTTAGTAGGTTTTTCTTTTGCTAAATTATAAATTTGTGATACAAAAATATAAATAAATATGTCAGATACTATCGAACAATTAGAATGCCTTATTATTGGCTCAGGTCCTGCCGGATATACCGCTGCCATTTATGCTGCCAGAGCTGATATGAATCCTGTTTTGTACACAGGCATGGAGCCCGGAGGCCAATTAACTACCACTACAGAAGTTGATAACTTCCCAGGATACCCCGAAGGAATAGACGGCCCTACAATGATGATTCAGTTGCAACAGCAGGCCGAGCGCTTCGGCACAGAAGTACGCATCGGAATGGCAACAGCCGTGGAATTCAATAAAGAAGTAGGTGGCTATCACAAAATAATTATTGACGATAACAAAGTAATCTTAGCCAAAACGGTAATCATTTCGACAGGAGCAACAGCCAAATACTTGGGGTTACCTAGCGAAGAACGTCTCAAAGGAGGAGGAGTTTCGGCTTGTGCTGTTTGTGACGGATTTTTTTACAGAAAACAAGAAGTAGCTATCGTAGGAGCAGGAGATACTGCAGCCGAAGAGGCCACCTATCTGGCTAAAATCTGCTCCAAAGTAACTATGCTGGTAAGACGTGATGAGATGCGTGCTTCAAAAGCTATGCAACATCGGGTGCTGAATACGCCAAATATCGAAATATTGTATAATACCGAAATTGAAGAAGTAGTAGGAACCCAAGTGGTAGAAGGAATTCGAGTGGTAAACAATCAAACCGGAGAGAAAAAAGAAATCAGTGTAGCCGGGCTTTTTATTGCTATCGGACACAAGCCCAACACAGAGATTTTTAAAGGGCAATTAGACATGGACGAAACAGGCTATCTGATTACTCAGGGTAAGACAACCCATACGAATATTCCAGGCGTATTTGCCTCGGGAGACGTGCAAGACAGCCAATACAGGCAAGCTGTTACAGCGGCAGGAACAGGCTGTATGGCGGCATTAGATGCAGAAAGATATTTGGCTTCGTTAAGCAACTAAACCCAGAAGTTTATTTAGAAGTTACTTAAAGCTTTAGTACACTAAAATAAAATTTAAGGAGGTAATTTTGACATCTATATGTTAAAGTTTCCTCCTTAACTTGCTTTTTAAGAAAAGTTTTGCATAAATTTGGATAATCAATAACCAATCGTCTGCCAGTGCCTATGCCATAAAAATACTTTTTAGAAAACAATCAACCCAATACTAATCGTCTAAAAAGATATAGCTATGGCTTTAAATATCAACACTCCCGATGCTTTACTGGTAAGCAATTATATCAATGGTAACGAGCAAGCTTTATCGTTGCTTATCCAAAAACATCAATCAAAAATCTACGGATTTATCTATTCGAAAGTAACCGACAAAGAGGTTACTAACGATATTTTTCAGGATACTTTTATGAAAGTTATCCGCACGTTAAAGGCAAATGCGTATAACGAAGAAGGAAAATTTTTGCCTTGGGTTATGCGAATTGCTCATAATCTTACTATAGATTATTTCAGAAGCAACAAAAAAATGCCGGTTCAGCGTGATACAGAAGAGTTTTCGTTGTTTTCGATATTGCAAGATAACAGCCCCAATATCGAGAAACAACTTATTGATTATCAAATAGAAATCGACCTAAAAATAATCATTAACGAATTACCCGAAGATCAAAAAGAAGTGCTTATAATGCGAATGTATCAGGATCTTTCTTTTAAAGAAATTTCTGAATTAACCGGAGTAAGCATAAATACCGCTTTAGGAAGAATGCGTTATGCACTTATGAACCTTAGAAAGCTAATCGAAAAAAAGAAATTAATTTTGACCCAATAACAATATTCAAGTAGTAGTTTTCGTTATATAAGAAATCCAAAGACTAATTATATGGCAAAAATCTACTCAGAAAAACAAAAGTCACTTACTAAGATGAACCCGAAAAAAGAAACTGTTTCTTTTTTATTGAATTTCTCCAAGTCAATGCGGATAATCAAAACAAAAATAGGGAAGTTTGAAATTATTGCAAGTTAACAATAATTTAGGGTAAAAAACAGAAACAATAAAAAATCCATTTTTTTCTAAGAAATGGATTTTTTCATTAAATTATCAATGGCTTTAGCGTTTCGGTTGGGCTGTATAATCGAAGTGTCATAACCTCCGAATCTTTTCAT
Organism: uncultured Flavobacterium sp.; assembly: GCA_964409345.1. Classification (GTDB taxonomy): domain Bacteria; phylum Bacteroidota; class Bacteroidia; order Flavobacteriales; family Flavobacteriaceae; genus Flavobacterium. Next base: position 29,276 of record CAYPCZ010000002.1, read on the forward strand.
ATAGCTACGTATAGTAGTTCCGAAACCATCTGCAATCCTAATTTTTCCGTTATTTCTAAGGTATCTTTTAACCGAAGAGGCCCCCATCAAATGAGCCGAAGCTAAAATACCAGATTCAGTAATTTCCACTCCGTTGATAATCTGACCCGAATATTTTTCGATCTCGTTTTGCAGTTCATATTTATTGATAGACAATAATGCTTTAAAAGCTTCTTCTTGCAAAACAGGATTATTCAAAAACTCTCTCCTGTTAAAAATTCCTACTGCTCTCAAAGCTGCTCCTCCGAATTGATATTTTCCGGCATAACCAAAGTTATTTACAATATCATACCTTCCTTGAGACTCTCTTATAGCCAAGGCTTGTTTAAATGCGATGAAAGACCTTCCCGAAAAGGGTATTTCAAAATGGAGAAAATCAACTTCATTTTCGTTTAACACTGTCGCTATAGCAGGTTTAGACTTTGCAGACAATTCTACATATTCCCAAACATAATCCAAGTCAGGTTCTGATTTAAAACTCGAAACAACTATAGCTAAACCGCCTAAAAGCGTAAGGAGATATAACCACTTTTTTGTCATAATTTTTTATTTCTTTGCTTAACGCATTAAAGCAAAAATTGAGCCTGCAAATATACAACATTTTTAATAACACTAATAATCAGTTAGTTATGTTTTATGTGAAATATTCGATGAAAAAATAGCTGGTTTTTTCTACAACATATAAAATTCAATCGAGTTAAATTTCTACAGTTACTTCTAAAAGCACTTCACAAAAAAACTCTTTTTATTGTTTGATAAAAGAGTTTTTTAAAGTCTATAAAGTTTTTTGTTACTTTACTTTGATTGTGCAGCCTATTGCCCTGGTTTCCGGCACTTCAACTTCTTTTCCGCTCAGCAGAGCATCTACAGCATTTTCTACGTATCTTTCGGTTACATTGGCTGCATTTTCGTAGTTGTCATCTATAGTCCCGATATATCTCACTAAGTTTTCTTTGCCCATTCGTTCAAGAATAAATACGTGAGGAGTTTTGGTTGCTCCATATTGAGGATAAATTTCTTGGTTCTCATCAAGCAAATACGGAAAAGTAAATCCTTTTTCTTTGGCGCGTATTTGCATGTTTTCAAAGCTATCTTCCGGTTGGATTTTGGTGTCGTTAGGATTAATAGCAATCACCGGATAGCCTAATTCTTTGTATTTCTTGTCAAGAGCAATAATTCTGTCTTCATAAGCTACTGCATACGGGCAATGGTTGCATGTGAAAATCACAATAAACCCTTTCGCATCGGTATAATCTGATAACGAAACGTTTTGGTCATCAATATTTATAAGCGAAAAATCAGTAGCAATATCGTTGATTTTATAACCTTTAATTTCTACTTTCTCTTCAGATACGATTTCTTCTACTTGCAGATTTGTTTGCTCAGCAGTAGAGTTTTGCTTGCAAAATGTCATCAAAACACCCAATAAAGCAGACAATAAATATAGTTTTACTTTTTTCATCTGTCTATTCAAAAAAATTATATGTTTCCTGATTTAGACGAACAAGAGCTTTTTGAGGAGCAACATTTACCTTTTTTTTCAGTCGGTTGGTCGCTTGTGCTTTTTGAATCGGCTGAGTCAGCAGTAGATTTTTTACCTTTTTTTGGTTTTTTGTCTTTGTTGGTTGCCTTCTTCTTTTTTTCTTTATCCAGGTACAAAGAAGACTGATCTGAAGAAGATTGCGCACCGGATACTTTATAAGTGTCTCCGTCGGCCATTTCTTCAACTATTTTAGCCAAAGTTTGAGGGGTTTCTTGGGTGGCATCATACTCAATCGAAGCTTGTTTGGTTTCAAAATCAACCAAGGCAGATTTTACACCGTTTAATTTAGCTAATTTTTTTTCGATCGATTTTGCACAACCAAACTCACAGTGCATTCCTTCTACCGTAAAACTTGCTGTCTGAAGATTTTCTGCTAAAATTTCTTTTTTAACCTCTGTAGATTCAGTTGTTGCAGCTTCTTTAGAATTTGTATCTTTGCAAGCTATAAAAAATAAACCTGCAACGGTTACTAACAATACGTTCTTAATTGTTTTCATAATGATTTTTAATAATTAAAATTTCGACAAACAAATATAACTCAAAAAATGTTATTTTGTTATTTAAAAGTCTGAATTTTACACCAATATCTTAGTCTAAAATATATGAAAGAATCCAAATGGATTATCTTGGCTATTTTGGCCATTGTTTGGGGTAGCTCTTTTATCCTTATCAAAAAAGGGTTGAATGGACTTGATCCGGTAGAGCTCGGAAGCATTCGCATGATTACTGCTTCTGTTGTGATGCTTCTTCTCAAAGGAAAACATGTTTTTACTATTCCTAAAAGCAAATATAAATACGTGATTTGTTCGGCTCTTTTTGGGATATTTTTCCCTGCTTTTTTATTTGCTTATGCACAAACCGAAATTGACTCAACCATTAGCTCAATAATCAATGCTATAACTCCTTTGTTTACGTTGGTCATCGGTGCTTTGCTCTTTGGGTTATTATCTCAAAAAAGACAATTCTTTGGTGTAATTATAGGGCTTATCGGTTGTATTTTGCTCATCCTTACCGGGGCATCTGTACATCCGGAACAAAACTATTGGTATGCATTACTGGCTATATTGGCTTGTTTATTTTATGCCATCAACATCAACTGGGTAAAAAAATTCTTATCTGACCTTACTCCGGTGCAAATTGCTATGGGTAATTTTGCTTTTTTACTCATTCCGTGTGTAGCTATATTATTTACGACAGATTTCTTCAGCCATATTCATACCAACGCTACTCAGGTTTCTGTTTTATACACAGCCATTTTAGGGCTATTCAGTACAGGATTGGCAAGTTTACTTTTTTATAGACTTATTCAAATCTCCTCTCCTGTTTTTGCTTCTTCAACCACTTATCTCATACCGATAGTGGCGTTTTTCTGGGGAATGTTAGACAGTGAGAGTGTTCATCTAATGCAAATCGCAGGAGCTCTGATAATTCTTGTAGGAGTTTATTTTTCGAGTAGAAAAAAGTAAAACACAACAACAAAAGATTAAAGCTCTTGCAAGACAGGTGGCACTTTTTGTTTACATTTGTAAAAACAATCTCTTGTGAAAAAAATATTTATCTTTCTTTTGTTCGGATATAGCGGTTTGGTTTTCGCCCAAATTCAAGATGCCTGGGTTTATTTTAATGATAAGCCTCAAGCAACCTATTATTTGAACAATCCGTTAGAAATGTTATCACAAAGAGCTTTAGAAAGAAGAATAAATCAAAATATTTCACTTGATTTTTCTGATGTGCCTATCCACCAGCCTTATATTGATGAAATAATCAATACAGAATTAATAAGTGTGCTGGCACAATCTAAATGGCTGAATGCTATTCATATAAGAGGAAATTTCGACAATATTTCAAATCTGACTACGCTAGACTTTATTGCAAGCATCGAATTTGCGGACAAATCGCTCAACACTCAATCGCTATTTTCGAGTAATTCTTCTACCCCAAGCAATTACAAAATCCTTAATACGCAAAATAGTTTTGCCTATGGAGAATCTTCTGCTCAAATTGAGTTGCATAACGGTCAGCTATTGCATCAACAAGGGTTTACCGGAAACGGAAAAATAATTGCTATACTGGATAACGGATTTATCGGTGTCAATACGGCAGAAACTTTTGAACGGCTACATGACGAAAACCTCATTTTGGGGGGCTATAATTTTGTGATCCGCGAAGATGATTTCTATTCCGGTGGCGACCACGGAACACGAGTACTCTCTACCATCGGAGCTTATCAAGAAAATCAATTAGTAGGCACTGCTCCCAACGCCCAATTCTATCTGTTTATAACCGAAGATATAAATAGCGAAACCCCTCTCGAAGAATCGCTTTGGGTAGAAGCAGCCGAAATAGCCGATAGCCTCGGAGTTGATATTATCAACACCTCGTTGGGCTATAATACTTTTGACAATCCTAATTATAATTATACCTATCAAGACATGAATGGGAGTACTTCTTTTATATCCCGAGGGTTAAATTTCGCCTACGCGAAAGGAATACTCTGTGTTACTTCTGCAGGAAATGAAGGTAATCAAAACTGGCAATATATCACCGCTCCTGCTGATGCACCGGGATCTTTTACAATAGGAGCGACAAACAACACCGGGGTATATGCTTCATTCAGTTCGATAGGTCCTACTTCAGATAATAGAATCAAACCCGATGTAGTTGCCCAAGGAGTCTATGCTATCACCTCCAATCCGTTTGGGGAAATAGTAGGCACTAGCGGCACGTCGTTCTCCGCTCCTATTATTGCTGGTTTAGCAGCTTGTTTATGGGAAGCTTTTCCTAATTTAACTAACGATGAGCTCATGCAACTTATCAGAGAATCTGCTCATTTATACAACAACCCAACAGCGCAATTAGGTTACGGAATTCCCGATTTCTACCAAGCATATCAAACGTTAAATAATGACGAAGTACACCAAAATTATTTTTCATTATACCCCAACCCTACTTCTGATTTTATATATGTACAAACGGATTTTGTAGAGACAATATCATTTTCGTTATTTGATATTTCCGGAAAAAAAATTATCAAAAAACCAATACAAAATAACACTGCTATAAATATCCAAGAATTACAAAACGGCATATATATTTATCAATTTTCGTCGGGTAACCAAACCAATATAGGAAAAATTATAAAAAAATAATTTATGCTAAAGTCAATCTTACTTGTAGCTTTAGGAGGTGCAACCGGAAGTGTATTGCGTTTTCTGATTTCTGTTTTGGTTGAAAAATACTTACAAACTATTTTTCCGTGGGCTACTTTCCTAACCAATATGTTGGGGTGCTTGCTCATTGGGTTGTTTATAGGTCTTTTTGCAAAACAAAACTTACTTACCCCTGATCTAAGACTATTGCTCGTCATTGGGTTTTGTGGAGGTTTTACTACCTTTTCGGCTTTTGCCTCAGAAAACTTATTGCTTTTTCAAACAGGAAATCCTCTATCTGCTTTGTTGTATATGAGTTTAAGCGTATTTTTGAGCTTAATTTTCGTCTGGATCGGACATACTTTAGCTTTAAAATTTTAATTTCATGAATAAAATCACACAACTTTTTGGCATTCAATATCCGATTATTCAAGGTGGAATGATTTGGAATTCAGGTTATAAATTAGCCAGTGCAGTCAGTAATTCAGGTGGTCTTGGTCTTATCGGGGCCGGCTCGATGTACCCGGAAGTTTTTAGAGAACACATACAGAAATGCAAAAAAGCAACTCATAAACCTTTTGGCGTAAACGTCCCGATGCTCTACCCGAATATCGAAGAAATAATGAATATCATTGTCGAAGAAGATGTGAAAATTGTTTTTACTTCGGCCGGAAATCCTAAAACTTGGACTTCGTTTTTAAAAGAAAAAGGAATTATAGTAGTACACGTTGTAAGTAGCGTAAAGTTTGCTCTCAAAGCACAAGAAGCAGGGGTTGATGCAATTGTAGCCGAAGGTTTTGAAGCCGGAGGACACAACGGACGCGAAGAATCTACCACCTTTACGCTTATCCCGATGGTAAAGCAAGAGCTCAGCATTCCCCTTATTGCTGCCGGAGGTATCGCAACCGGAAAAGGTATGTTAGCCGCTCTAATTTTAGGCGCAGATGGCGTGCAAATGGGAAGTCGTTTTGCGGCTTCGGTTGAATCATCAGCGCATCAAAACTTCAAAGACGCTATAACAAAGATAAAAGACGGAGACACCTATGTTACCCTAAAAGAATTAGCCCCGGTTCGTCTTATCAGAAATAAATTCTTTAATGATGTAATGAGCCTATATGCTAAATGCCCTACACAAGACGAATTAAAAGAATTGTTAGGCAGAGCCAGAGCAAAAAAAGGAATGTTTGAAGGAGATTTAGAAGAAGGAGAACTCGAAATCGGACAAGTAGCAGGACTCATCCATTCTATCAAGCCTGTAAGTGAAATTATAGACGAGATAATCACAGAATTTAATCAAGAAAAAGAAAAGCTGCAAAACTTAAGCTTTGGAATGTGAGTTTTTCCAAAATCGACACCTAACATTAAAATACGATTCAAAATGAAGCATATCACTCAACAAGAATGGCAAGAGCTTTTAGCTCAAGACACAAATGCAGTAATTTTAGATGTCAGGACTCCCGAAGAACAAGCCGACGGAATCATAGCAAATGCTATTTGTCTTGATATTTATAAAGCCGAAGAATTTATGGTCGAACTCGAAAAATTAGATAAATCAAAAAATTATTATGTGTATTGCAAAGCAGGAGGTCGTAGCGCTAACGCTTGTCAGGTAATGGATCAAATGGATTTTGCTCAAACCTATAATCTTTTAGGAGGAACTTCGCTCTGGACAGAAGAGATAGTAATACCATAATTGTATGAAAATTTTACATATCGACTCTAACCATCCTACTCTTATGGCGAGTCTTGAAAAAGCCGGGTTCATAAACGATATCGATTTTACGTCTTCTAAAGAAGAAATCGAAAACAAAATCGAAAACTATCAAGGAATCATTATCAGAAGTCGTTTTAAAATTGATAGAGATTTTTTAAATAAAGCTAAGCAACTCAAATTTATTGCTCGAGTTGGAGCAGGACTCGAAAGCATTGATTGTGAATATGCTGCTTTAAAAAACATTATTCTATTTTCTGCCCCAGAAGGCAATCGAAATGCGGTTGGAGAGCATACCTTAGGGATGTTGCTTTCGCTGACGAACAAACTCAATTCGGCCGACAAAAGCATAAAATCAGGATATTGGGAACGAGAGCATCACAGAGGTTTTGAACTCGAAGGTAAAACCATCGGTATTATCGGATACGGAAATATGGGGAAATCGTTTGCCAAAAAACTCAAAGGATTTGATGTAAAACAGGTGATTTTTTATGACATCAGAAACGAAATCGAAGACGAAAATGCAACACAAGTTCCCTTAGCCGAATTACAACAAAAAGCAGATGTTATCTCGCTACACACACCTTGGACACCCCTTACCGACAAAATGATAAACGCTAATTTTATAGCAGGATTTGCCAAACCTTTCTGGCTGATTAACACCGCAAGAGGTAAAGGCGTAGTGACTCAAGATTTGGTCGAAGCCCTCAAAAGCGGAAAAATATTAGGGGCAGGATTAGATGTATTAGAATACGAAAAATTGTCATTCGAGAAAATAAGCACAGAGATTATCTCTGAAGATCTTCAATATTTATTCGATTCAGATAATGTCATTCTCTCTCCTCACATTGCTGGCTGGACCTTCGAGAGTCATAAAAAACTGGCACAAACCATAGCCGATAAAATCATTGCGCTGTATGCAAATAAATAAAATTCAAACGGTTGCCTATTTGATAATGCTTTTTTAAGCAGAAAATAATTATATTTGCTTCTATAAAACATCCAAAAATGGAAAATGACTACCATAAAAAACAAGAGTGGAACACCCCCGAAAACAACCCGTCTCACCTGCCTAAACAACAAGAAAGTCATAAGATTTTAGCCGGAATATTAGCTATACTTTTAGGTAGTTTCGGAGTTCATAAGTTTATCTTAGGCATCAACACCGAAGGCATTATCCTTTTGGTGGTTACCCTTATCGGATATGCCACTTTGTGCGTGGGAGTTGGAGCTATTTTGATAAGTGCTACTTCGTTTATTGGCCTTATCGAAGGAATTATTTATCTAACCAAATCTGATCAAGAGTTTTATCAGACCTATCAAGTAAATAAAAAACCTTGGTTTTAAGCTAAAAAACTAAGGCTCAATTGAAGCCTTAGTTTTTATTGAGTAATACGGTATAACTTGTCGTTAATTCTTGTTCTATAAGGTAATTTAATAGTGATTTTATCTCCGCTTTGAGCCGTCGAAGCAAAATCACGATGAACAACCATCTGACAATCTTTGATGATTTGTTCTCCTGTAGTAGGGCCTACTACCATCAATACATCACCCTGATTTATATCCTGACTTAAAGTAAATTCAGAAATTCCGGAAGCTGTATAATAATGTGTAGTCTTCCCAATAAGTTGTTTTTTGATTGGCTTTTTGGTTTCTTTCTTTTTTGCTTTAACCTTAGCGATTACCTGGTCGTTAGGTAAAGTTTTATATTTCAATGCCGGAGACTTTCCTTTTTTGAAAATCTTGTTCCCATTCATTTTTCCTTTGCGTAAAGCGATTTGCTCTGCCATAGGCAGATGAATGACATCTACACATTCGACAGAACAACAACCTTCCATAGCTACTGCACATTTTTCGCATTGAATGAACAATAAATGGCAAGAGTCATTCGCACAATTAGTGTGCATATCACAAGGTTCTCCGCACTGGTGGCATCTGGCAATAATATCGTCTGTGATTCTTTCGCCTAAGCGATGATCAAATACAAAATTAGTCCCAACGAATTTACTTTCGAGTCCTTGCTCTTTAACTTGTCTTGCATATTCGATGATTCCGCCTTCGAGTTGATATACCTTTTTAAAACCTTTATGTTTAAAATAAGCACTGGCTTTCTCACAACGAATTCCACCGGTGCAATACATCAACAGATTTTTATCCTCTTTGTGTTTTGCCAATTGATCTTCGATTATCGAGAGTGATTCTCTAAAGGTGTCCACATCGGGCGTAATGGCTCCTTTAAAGTGCCCTACTTCGCTTTCATAATGATTTCTAAAATCTACTACGATAGTATTAGGGTCTTCCAGAAGCTGGTTAAATTCAACTGCTTTCAGGTGTACTCCTTTGTTGGTTACGTCAAAAGAAGCATCATCTAAGCCGTCTGCTACGATTTTATGGCGAACTTTTATGGTCAGCTTTAAAAACGACATATCATCTTGCTCTATGGCAATATTTAATCGTATTCCTCTAAGAAAATCATAACTATCTAAATGCTCTTTAAATTCGTCAAACCGATCGGCAGGAACAGACAATTGTGCGTTAATTCCTTCGGTGGCTACATAAATACGACCTAAAACTTCTTGGGAATTCCAAACTCGGAAAAGGTTATCTCTAAATTCTTGAGGATTGTCTAAATGAGTATATGCGTAGAAAGAAAGCGTCAGGCGTTGTTTCCCCGATTCTTCGATAAGTTGTCTTCTTTCTTCCGCACTCAAAGTGTTATACAGTTGCATGCTATAAACATTTTAAGGTTAGAAAAATTTTGAAATGCAAATATATCAATTTTGAACAAATACTAATAATTTTGAGTTTATAATTCTATAATTAATCATTTGTTCTTGCTCCTGCTATTGATATTATATCTGTTAACAGAGTGTTAGTTTACTTGGCTTACCATAAGATATTACGTATTTTTACATCAAAACAAACCTTACTATGATTCCTTATTCTTTTCTTGATTTAGCCTATGTCTGCGAAGACAGCACTATAACCGAAACTTTCGAAAATTCCGTAAAAACAGCCCAACAAGCCGATAAAACCGGATATACCCGTTATTGGTTTGCAGAGCATCACAACATGAAAAGTGTGGCCAGTTCGGCAACTTCTGTACTAATCGGTCACATAGCCGGGGAAACCAAAAACATACGAGTAGGCTCTGGAGGAATCATGCTCCCTAACCATTCTCCGCTTGTTATAGCCGAGCATTTCGGAACTTTGGCATCACTTTATCCTAACCGTATTGATTTGGGTCTGGGCAGAGCTCCGGGAACAGATCAACTCACAGCATTTGCTTTGAACCCTAACTTTTTTGAGAATGCACGAAACTTTCCTGAAAACGTACTCACCCTTCAAAGATATTTCTCAGAAGAAAATCAAAATGCAAACGTAAGAGCTTTTCCGGGAGAAGGTGCTGATGTACCTATTTGGATTTTGGGCTCGAGTACCGATTCGGCTTTTCTGGCTTCGACTTTAGGGCTTCCGTATGCTTTTGCAAGCCACTTCGCTCCTGCTCAAATGCAAAGAGCTTTTGAGATTTATACACAAAACTTCAAATCAGATATGGGGCAACAGCCTAAAAAACTGGCTTGTGTCAACGTAATTATTGCCGATTCTATACCCGAGGCTAACCGATTGGCCACTTCGTTTTATCGTATGTTTTTAGGGATTATCAGAAACGAACGAAACTTTATGCAGCCTCCTGTTGACTCTATGGATGATATTTGGAATGTGAACGAAGAAGCACACATCAGGCAAATGACCTCCTGTTCTTTTATCGGAACCAAAGAAACTGTAAAAAGAGAAATCAGCCGATTTATCGAAAAACACGAAATCGACGAAGTGATGATTTCTGCTCCTATTTATCATTTGGAAGACAAATTATATAGTATCGAAGCTTTTGCGCAGGTCATGAAAGAATTAAGCTAACTCAAACATCTTTCCCGGCAAAGGTCTTATGATTCCTTTCAGCTCCATATCAAACAAAACAGAAGCAGCCTTAAAGACCGGAATATTACATTCTTTGGCAATCATATCAAGCTGTTCTTTTTGATTTTTGAGCAGGTAATCATAGATTTTTTGCTGGTTTTCGTCAAGCGATATAAAGAGTTCTTTTTGAATCGTTTTAGCTTTTTTGGGCTTTATATCCCAATTAAGCATATAGAGTATGTCTTGAGCCGAAGTAAGTAAATTAGCTCGTTGGGTTTTTATCAAGTGATTGCAGCCTTGGCTATATATATCGGTAGTTTTTCCGGGAACGGCAAATACTTCTCGGCTGTAATCATTAGCAAGGTTAGCCGTAATAAGCGAGCCTCCTTTAGCAGCGCTTTCGATAACAATCGTGGCATCAGAAATTCCGGCGACAATTCTGTTTCTACGCACAAAGTTTTCTTTATCCGGAATCGAATCACTCCAAAATTCTGTCAAAAAACCACCATTTTCTTCCATGCTACGAACATACTTTTTATGGCTCGGCGGATATATTCGATTTAAGCCATGAGCAAGTACTCCCACAGTTTGTAAATTATTTTCTAAAGCCGATAGATGCGCACAAATATCTGCTCCTAAGGCAAAACCACTTATAATTATCGGATTTATATCAGCTAAGTCTTCGATGAGCTTCTTGCAAAAAGAGCTACCATAACCGGTGATTTGTCGAGTACCAACAATACTGAGCACTTTTCTATTATTGATTTCTGTATTTCCTGACGAAAAAAGCAAAACAGGAGCATCCGGGCAATGTTTAAGTTTTTCCGGATAATTCTCATCTTGATAAAAATAAGTTTTAATATGCTCTTTTTCTAAAAATAAAACCTCTTTTTCTGCCTTGTCAAACGATGATTTTTTTAAAACATGACTAATGACTGATTTATTAATTTTCGAATCCGCCAATTCTTTGGCCGAAACCGAAAATATATGTTGTGCAGAACCAAAATGACTCAGTAATTTTTTGGCAGAAATATCACCAATTCCTTCGGTTCTCATCAAAGCTAGAAGATAAAATAATTCGTTTTGCATTATTTCCGTTATAAATAAAGCTCAAGATAGTTTAAGTTTTTTAATGTTAAAAACTTTCTTATGAAAAATTTTATTTAGCAATTTGATTTCTTATTTTTGCAGTAATATGAAGTTAGAGAAATATATTGCGCAGCTTTTGTACAGATACCAATGTGTAACTGTGCCTGAGTTTGGTTCGTTTTTAACAGAAATACGTTCTGCTAAATTACAGCCAAGCACTTCTACGTTTTATCCGCCCAAAAAAGTACTTTCGTTTAATGCTCTTCTAAAGAAAAACGATGGACTTTTGATACACCATATTTCTCAAAATGCAGGCATCCCCTATAATGATGCGGTCAAACTAGTGCAACAAGAAGTTTCTCTCTGGAAGAATACTTTAGAATCTCAACGTGTTATTGAACTGAAAAGAATCGGAGAAATTCGTCTGAATTCAGAAAACAACCTATTCTTTTCGGCTTTAGAAAACACCAATTACCTTACCGAATCCTTTGGTCTTGCTCCAGTGGTGTCGCCTATTATTAGGCATAATTACACCCAAGAGGCAATTAGCCAAGAGGTGAAAGCAAAAGTTACTTTTGAAGAACAAATTAGCGAGCCGGTGGTAGTATCGATCGACTCAAACCAAAGAAAAGTATATCCGTTTATAAAATATGCTGCTGCCGCAATAATTGTCTTAGGATTAGGTTTTTTTGCCAATAATTATTACGGAAACCACATTGATCAACAAACGCTTTTGGTAGAAAAATCAGTACAAGAGGAAATTCAAAACCGAATTCAAGAAGCAACTTTTGTAATCGAAAACCCAACTAGCATTGTAACGCTTACTGTTAAAGAAGAAAAACTCAACTATCACATCGTCGCCGGGGCTTTTAGAGAAGAATCTAATGCAGAGCAAGAATATATAAACCTAAGCAATCAAGGTTATAAAGCTAGAAAGCTAGAGAAAAGTAAATATGGGCTATATCCGGTACTTTACGAAAGCTACACTACCTATGAAGAAGCTCGCCAGAATATCAGAGAAATTAGAAAATCAAATCCTGATGCTTGGCTTTTGATTCAAGAGCTTTAATATCTATAATCTTCAAAGGCTTTAAGAATCAATTGATTACTAACCAATTGATTGATTTTTGTTTTTCCGATTCCTTCAAGAAGCACAAAACGTACTTCTCCGTATTCATTCTTTTTATCAAAACTAAGTAATTTGATAATTTTCTCAATATCATCTGCATCAAAAGCTATAAAAGGATATATGTTTTTTAAAACCGACTTTATCTGGGTGTATTCCTGATGTGTAATTCCGCCTTTTTCAAAAGACAAATAACTTTCTAAAATCATTCCGATTGCAATAGCATCGCCATGAAGTAAGGTCGTTTTATCTGTATTTTCCAGAAAATAGCTTTCTATAGCATGACCGAGAGTATGCCCGAAGTTCAACGATTTTCTGATTCTTTTTTCGTAAGGATCTTCAGCGGTAATTTTAGTTTTTATTTCTACTGACTTGATAATTAATTCCCCTAAATCAGACAAGTCAATATTTTGAATATCTGATAATTTCTTCCAATAGGCCTGATTGGCAATAAGTCCGTGTTTGAGCATTTCTGCATAACCTGAACGAATTTGTTCGTTGGCTAAAGTATCTAAAAAACGAAAATCAACCACTATCATCTCAGGTGCTACAATTGTTCCTATTTGATTTTTTAGGCCGCCTAAATCCACTCCGTTTTTGCCTCCTATAGCCGCATCTACCATCGCCAGTAACGAAGTAGGCACTTGGATAAAATCAATTCCTCTTTTAAAAACTGCGGCTACAAACCCGGTTATATCTGTGATAACTCCTCCGCCCAAGCCAATAATTAGGCTTTTTCTATCGGCCCCTAATTCGATCAGGATGTTCCAAAGCTCTATACAGGTCGAGATATTTTTTTGTGCTTCTCCCGGTTCGATTTCGATAATTTCAATCGGAATCTCTGTGGCAATTTCAGCCAATAACAATCCTAAGCAATATTCATTAGTATGCGTATCTGTAAGCACAAATATCTTAGAGTATTCCTTTTGTACAAGAAATTGATTTAAAGACTCATATCCGTTTTCTGAATAATAAATAGGGCTCATTTATTGGTATTTAGTTCGTTTTTGAATTTGGTATTGTTGGGTTTAACTCACAACCATCTGAACGGTTTCACGCAAGGTTTGTTTAAGTAGCACTTCTTTATCTTTGGCTATTGATTCAATCGAATGATTATCAAAATGTCTGATGGTATACAGTGAAACGTTCTGGTTACAAATTAAATTAAACCTTTCAGAAAGCTCACCTACTAATTTTTCTAAATTTAGGAATTTATCTTCAATACAAACCGAAAAACTAATCGCAGAATTCTGAATTAAGTGAACTTTTATTTTAAATTTATGCAGAACCGAAAAAATATAACTGATGTTATCCTCCATAATAAACGAAAAATCTTTTGAAGAGAACGAAATCAAGTGCTGGTTCTTTTTTACAATAAAACAAGGAAGTTGAGGAGCAAGATCTCTTCCTTTGCTAATACTTGTACCCTTATCCAGCGGATTCAAAAAAGATTTCACAAAAAAAGGTATCTCTTTTTGTTGCAAGGGCTGTAATGTTTTCGGGTGGATTACCGAGGCCCCATAAAAAGCAAATTCGATGGCTTCTCTATACGAAATTTGCTCCAGCAAAGTTGTTTTCTCGAAATATCTCGGATCGGCATTCAACACACCAGGCACGTCTTTCCATATCGTAACACTCTCTCCATCAATACAATGTGCGAAAACAGCCGCCGTATAATCAGAACCTTCTCTACCTAAAGTTGTCGTGAAATTATTTTCGTCAGAACCTAAAAAGCCTTGTGTAATATAATTTTTATTTGAGTCAATTTTTTGGGTAATCAGTTTTTCGGTTTGTTGCCAATCTACGTTAGCATCCCGATAGTTATTGTCGGTTTTTATTAAGCTTCTTGCATCGAGCCATTCCAGCTCAAAACAATTATCTTGCAAATAATGATACAGTATAGTTGAAGAAATCATTTCGCCAAAACTCACCACTTGATCATACACAAAGTTATAATTAGGAGATTTATTCTGCTCTAAAAAGCGATTCAAATCAAAAAACAAATTATCTACTGCACCAAAAACCAAATGCGTATCTTCAAAAAGCTCAGTGATAATCTCAAAATGATAATCTTTGACTTGGTTGATGGAATCTTGCAGTTGTTCTGACTTATCAAAATAGTGTTTTATGACTAGCTCTAGCGCGTTGGTTGTTTTGCCCATCGCAGAAACTACTATCAGAACCTTATTAACTTTTGTTTGTTGTAGAACATTACATACATTTTTGATTCCGTCAGCATCTTTTACTGATGCCCCTCCAAATTTGAAAATTTTCATTTATTATCGTATCTTGCTAGTTGGTTATTTCAATTAACCCATTTGTCTCTTTTTAGGAATACAAATGTAAAACAATATCAATATAAATCATATTTTTTCAGATATTTGCACCGCAACTATTTAACTACAAAACAAAAAATGCAAAAACGTAACAACACGCTCGGAGAATTTATCATCGGAAAGCAAGAAGAATTCAAATATTCTTCTGGAGAATTATCTCGAATCATCAACTCAATACGACTGGCTGCAAAAGTAGTCAACCACGAAGTAAACAAAGCAGGGCTCGTAGATATTCTTGGAGCAGTGGGCACACAAAACATACAAGGAGAAACCCAACAAAAGCTTGATGTATATGCCAACGAGGTTTTTATTCAGACAATTATCAACCGAGAAATTGTTTGTGGTATCGGCTCAGAAGAAAATGATGATTTTATTACCATAGAAGGCAAAGACGGCAGCAATAACAACAAATACGTATTACTCATGGACCCGCTTGATGGCTCTTCTAATATTGACGTAAACGTTTCGGTGGGTACTATTTTTTCGGTGTACAGACGCATCACGCCTCTGGGAACTCCCGTTACCCTCGAAGATTTCTTGCAACCAGGTACGGCGCAAGTAGCAGCAGGATACGTAATTTATGGTACTTCGACCATGCTGGTTTATACTACTGGACACGGAGTAAACGGCTTTACACTGAATCCCTCTATCGGAACTTTTTATCTCTCGCACCCCAATATTCAGTTTCCGGAAGAAGAAAATATTTATTCTGTCAACGAAGGCAACTATTTGCAATTTCCTCAAGGTGTAAAAGATTACTTGAAATACTGTCAAGCCGAAGAAGGCAATCGTCCTTATACTTCGAGATATATCGGGAGCTTAGTTTCTGATTTTCATAGAAATATGCTCAAAGGTGGTATTTATATCTATCCGCAAACAGCCAAATCACCCAAAGGAAAATTACGTTTGTTATACGAATGCAATCCTATGGCTTTTATTGCCGAACAAGCTGGCGGAAAGGCTTCAGACGGTTTCAACCGAATTATGGAAATTCAACCTACCGAATTACACCAAAGAGTGCCGTTTTTCAGCGGAAACACATCAATGGTCGACAAGGCAGAAGAGTTTATGAAGAAAAATCAGTAACCGATTTTAAAGCTTATAAAAAAGCTTCCAACATTTTTGCAAACTCTTTATCGTTTTGATGGGCTGAGAGAAGTTTTTGAATCTTGGCCTTTGCGTAGTCTATATTTTCCTGAGCTTTTACTGTTTTTAGAAAGTGCGAAATAATATAATTCAGGCTTTGTTTTTCTGCTGAATTTTGAGAAACCACTTTCTGAAACAGTCTATTGACTTGAATAATTTGATTTTCGCTCACAAAAACATCCAATTCTTTTTCCCATAAAAGTAAATCAATATTTTCGGCATATTGAGCAAGAATCATATATTCTCTAAATGCAGCCAAGTTTTGGCTCGTCCATTTTTTAATAGAGCTGTTCAGGTCTAAAGCAATAATTCGGGTTAATTGTTCCTTTTCTGCACCTACCCTATTACCTCTTTCGAAACCATTGAGCTTATCTTGGTTGTGTATCCAAAATTCAAAAAAACCATTTTCGGCAGTAAACACAGCGTTTTTTAATAGCCGATAACTACTTAGGCTGGCTAGATTTTCTTTCGGAAACACTTCATACATTTGGTCGGCTAACTTGTTGATTAACTCCGTATCGTTAAATAATTGAGCATACGAAGAGTATTCGTATAAAAACAATAATTCTCGATTGCCGTTTTGAAATTTCTGCGGAAGTTCAGACCATCTTTTGTTGGGGTCTAAAGCATCTCGCCCGATTTGTAGTACATAAGCAATATCTGCCCTAACTCCCGAATAGTGAACAAAGTTTTTATCTGTATCAAAAAACACAAACTTAGGTACTCCTTCTATCTGCAATCCTTTTTGAATTAGAAATTCACTATCGTTTTGACTGTCTGGATTATTGGTATTAAGCTTAAAACTAACGAAGTGCTCGTTATAAAAATCTCCGATTGTTGAGGTGTCTAACAACGGATTTACTTGCTGACAAATCGTACATTCTGAATTGTAATAATCAATAAAAACAAGTTTGTTTTCAGCCTTTGCTTTAGCAAAAGCATTCTCGAGTGTTTTCTCAAATTGAACCTGAGCATTTCCTACAACAGCAGAAAGAGTCAAAAAAGACAAAATGAGTTTTTTCATAGCTTTTTATTTAAGGCATAGACACGCAAAAAGCTTACCAGCTTTAGGATTTTGTGTATAATGATCAGTAGTGTTGGTGATAAAGTGATTTATTAAATACCCTCCCACCATTTAGAAAAGATTTGCGCGTGGTCTTTAAGTCGTACCAACTCTCCGATTTTGGGAGTAATCATCCCAATATCTGAATCTTGATTATACTGCGAAACTTTTTCTAAAGGTTCTTTCCAAGCATGTTGGGCTAATGCAAATTTAGAAGAATGTACCGGAAAAAATCGTGTTGTATTGAGATCTTGAGCCACTGTATGGATTTCTTCAGGAAAAGTATGAATGTATTTCCATTTCTCATTATATTGTCCGTTTTCTAAAATGGCTAAATCAAACGGGCCAAACTGTTCTCCTATCTCTTTAAAGTGAGAATCATAACCACTATCTCCGCCCAAATACATTTTATAATCAGTAGCTTCGACTACAAACGAAGTCCAGAGTGATGTGTTGCGCTGGAATGTTCTACCAGAGAAATGTCGAGCCGGAGTAAGAATAATTTTTAACCCTGGGTGTAATTCTACCCAATCATACCAGTCCTTTTCGATGATCTGCGATTTATCATATTTCCAATATTCCAAATGCTCCCCTACTCCCAAACCACAAATCACAGTTTCTACTTTCTCTTTTAAAGCAATGATAGTTGAATAGTCTAAATGATCATAATGGTCGTGCGTAATGAGTAAATAATCTATATCAGGAAAATCATCGGGTGTATAGATATCGGCTCCTACAAAAGATCTACCCGAGTTAGGTACTGGAGAAACGCTTCCGCTAAAAACCGGGTCCACCAAAAAACGCTTGCCATCTAACTGAAAATAATAGGACGAATGCCCAAACCAAATCAAAACATCTTGATTGATATCGAGCGATTTTATATCAGTTTTTATAGTCGGAATGTTTTGTTTAGGCTCTTTATTTTCTATTTTTTTGAAGAAAAAATCAAAGAAAAGTTTAGTCGTAGAAGTTCCTTTTACTAAGCCTGGCGTTGGGCTCAAATTCTGAAACTGACCGTCTTTATAGTTGGGCGATTTTTTAATGATTTCTAATCGTTCTCCGCTAGGAAGCTTGCCAAACTTAGGGTGTTTTTGATAAAAAAAACCAAATAAAAATAACAGTATGATTACTGAAACTAGTAGTAACATTGCTTGTTTTATACGTTTAAAAATTTTCACAGACTGTATATTATACCATAACTTTTAAATCCTATCATTAACTAAAACTTTAGTTCAGATAAATTCCGTCTTCTTTAATAGTAATCAGTTTTTGTTTATATAACGTTCCGATGGCTTTTTTAAATATTTTTTTACTCATTTTCAAAACCGTCTTGATTTCTTCGGGATGTGATTTGTCATGCAGACGCAAAAATCCGTTTGAAGTCTGAAGCTCATCGAGTACTTTTTGGGCATTTTCTTCGATACCTTCAAAACCTGATTTATTTAGCGAAACATCAATCTTTTTGTCTTCTCTAATATTTTTGATATAACCTTTAATTTTTTTTCCGGGAGACAAATTTTCGAAAACTTCGTCTTTATAAAGCAGTCCTTTATATTTGGAATTAATAATCACGTTGATACCTAACTCAGTAATGTGTGAAACAATTAAATCTACTTCTTGGTCAAGTTCTAACTCGACATTTTCGTGTTTTAAAAATTGATTGAGTTTACTAGAGGCTACTAATCTATCTGTTTTTTCATCCAAATACATAAAGACCAAATAACGCTTGCCCTCTTCCATTTTTCTGGCTTGTTCTTTAAAAGGCACAAACAAATCTTTTTCTAGTCCCCAATCCAGAAAAGCTCCGAACTCGTTGATATAATTTACTTTTAAATAAGCAAATTCGTTGAGATGGATATAGGGTTTTAATGTAGTTGCTGTGATTCGTTCTTCGTGATCAAGATATACAAAAACTTGTATTTTATCTCCGATTTCAAATTGTTTAGGTACATATTTATTCGGGAGTAAAACATCCTTATTTTCGTCTCCTAAAAACAATCCTACGCGAGTATCTCTCAGAATTTCAAGCGTATTGTATTTTCCTATTTCTATCATAAATGGTCTTTTAGTACATAAAAAAACTGAATAACTAAGTCGATAAAACTTAGCTACTCAGTTTTTGTTTTGATTCTTAAGTCTTATAATAATGCGTCAATGGCATCGGTATAGTTCTTTTTGGGAGCTACACCTACCTGACGTCCTACTACTTCTCCGTTTTGGAAAACAAGCACAGTAGGGATGTTTCTTACTCCATATTTGGCAGCAAATTCTTGATTAGCATCCACATCTACTTTTCCTACTACTGCTTTTCCTTCATATTCGTTGCTAATCTCATCAATAATCGGACCTACCATTCTACAAGGACCACACCATACTGCCCAAAAATCTACCACTACCGGTTTATCTGATTTCAAAACTACTTCTTCAAAAGTAGCGTCTGTTATTTCTAAAGCCATAATTCTTGTTGTTTAATTTTTGTTATAAAAAACAAAGTTACAATTTTATTTCTAATATGATTCTCAACAAACATTAGTTTTTCTTTTTACCACTATTGTATTTACTGATAGATGTTTTATGTCAAAAGAAACATCAAAACAGTCTGTTTATTTGCAATGATAAGAAGTTGAAACAAGCTCAACTTTAGATATAAAATTTAGTGTATAAATTTTAAACTCTTGTCCAGGTTTGTGTTCTACCTAATAGAGATATACCTATATAGCCCCTTACGTTGAGCTGATTGGCATCGTTAAGGGTCATGGTGCATTTATAAGTCTTACCATTGTTTGGGTCAAGAATCTGCCCACCACTCCATTCGTTACCATCTTTAGAAAGTCCTTTGATAATCACTAACCCTAAAATTGGTTTATCTTTGTCTGAGCCTTTGCAGTTCTGGCATTTGGCGTCTTTCTTTTCCGGGTTCAGTATTTCTATTACTTTTCCGTAAATTTTACCATCTCTTTCATAAACTTCGACAATTGATTTGGCCTCACCGGTTTGGTCATCGATTGTTTTCCACTTGCCTGTTACACTTTGGGCTTGGGTCATAAATGTTCCTAAAGTGAACATAACCATAAAAATAATAACTCTTTTCATTGTGCAGCTGTTTTTAATTTTTGTTAAAAGTAATGTTTTTTTCTGACTTCAATCGATTAATTGTTGCATTTAGCTCAAACCCGAGCAATAAAATCATACAATTTAACCAAATATACATCATCAAGACAAGAATTGTACCAATAGAACCATACAGTTCGTTATACTTAGCAAAGCGTAAGACATAAATCCCAAAGCCATAAGACGAAACTATAATAAGTATGGTAGTAAATATCGACCCCACGCTAATGAAAGGCGTTTTTTTAAGTTGCTTAGAACCTAATTTGAAAATAAGTGAAACACACAATAATATCATCAGTGCCATATATAAATAGCGAGACCAAACCACAATTGTGACACTATCTAAATACCAATAATCAAATGTTTGGATAAAAACTTCGCTTACTACAATTAATGCTACGGTAATTAGTAGAATAAACGAGAAACATACCCCTAAAAACATAGCTACAAAATATTGCCTGATAAAGCTACGGGTAATGGTCACGTGATAAGAATTTTCGAATCCTCCGAGTATTGAATTAACCCCATTAGCCACCAAAAAAACAGCAATTACTCCCCCGGAAGAAAGCAGGCCTTTATTACTATTATTTAAGATGTCGCTGATGATTCCGTAAATAGCATCATAGGTGGTTGGAGGCACATTTTCAGATAAAAAATCAAAAAAATCTTGTTGAAAATTATCTAATGGCATATACGGAATAAGGTTCAGTAAAAACAGTAAAAACGGAAAAATGGCCATGAAAAAACTAAAGGCAATCGCTGCAGCTCTGTTAGAAAAGGCCCCTTTGATGATTCCGATGATATATAACTCCATAATATCATACAGGGTCAATCCTTCCATTTTAGGAAAGGTTGTTTTTTTGCTCCAGCTAACCAGCTTGTCAACAACAGGCGTTTTACTTAACCTCTCTACTAATTTTGCCATATTTAGGGTTGGTCTTTATGTTTGCTTACCTTTTTATATCGCATAAACTATTCCAATGCTTTTAGACTTAAATCCATATTATAAATCGAGTGAGTAAGAGCACCCGACGAAATAAAATCAACGCCACAGTCAGCATAGGCTCTGATGGTTTTTTCGTTGATATTTCCGGAAGATTCGGTTTGAGTTATGCGGTCAATTATTTTTACAGCCTCTTTGGTTTGCTCAAACGTAAAGTTATCGAGTAAAATTCTATACACACCTTGGGTAGTTAAAATTTCTTTTACTTCGTCTAAACTGCGTGCTTCGACAATAATTTTTAAATCAAGATGATTTTGTTTTAAATAATCTTGGGTTTTTTGGATGGCTTTTGTAATTCCGCCTGCAAAATCAATATGATTATCTTTGAGCATAATCATATCATATAAAGCAAAACGGTGATTTTCTCCGCCACCTATTTTTACTGCCCATTTTTCGATAGCCCTTATTCCCGGAGTAGTTTTTCGGGTATCCAAAATTTTGGTTGGGGTGTCTTCGAGCAAATCAACAAAAAATTTAGTTTTGGTTGCAATAGCACTCATTCTTTGCATTGCATTGAGCATAAAACGCTCTGCCTTGAGTATCGATTGCGAACTTCCGGATACGTTAAAAACTACATCTCCGTAGCTCACTTGGGCACCATCGTTAATAAAAGTTTCTATATGCAAATCTTTATCTACAAAATTTAGGATCATTTTAGCAAATTCTACTCCTGCAATTATCCCATTATCTTTTACTAATAATTGAGCTTTACCTTGTGCTTGTTGAGGAATACAGGCTAGCGAAGAATGGTCACCATCACCTACATCTTCTCGCACTGCATTTTCTATAATAAGTTGTAATTCTTTTTGAAATTGTTCTTCTGAAATCATATTGATCTAAAAAATTAAATATCCTAAATGTCGTATGTAATACCAAATTTATAGAAAAAGTCCTGATTATCCTCACGATTGCTAAAATGTTTTATGATGAAGTGGTTTAAACTTTTTCCAATTGGCTAAAAAAATGTTCTTTTCGTGCTCTTTTTTTGTCTTTTTCTTACTCCGTAGCTCTGCTATGCAGTGCAAAAAGATCTTCAGAATAAAACAAAAATATTCATTTTCCGTTTCAATCAAAAAAGTTTAAACCACTTCATAAAAAAATCCTGATAATTGCTTATCAGGATTTAATTATAAATTTTGAAGTATAAAAATGTTAGCTATTATACTTATCCAAAGCGTATTTAAGTACCTGAACCGCACGAACTAAATCTTCTTTTTGAAGTACATAAGCAATACGTACTTCGTCCTGCCCTACTCCTGGAGTAGAATAAAAGCCACTTGCCGGGGCAACCATTACGGTTTCTCCGTTATATTCGAAGTCTTCTAACATCCATTGAGCAAAATGATCTGCATTCTTTACCGGAAGTTTAGCAATGCAATAAAACGCTCCTTTTGGGGTAGCCACTTGCACGCCTTCTATTTTTTGAAGCTCGGCAATAAGCGTATCTCTACGATCTTTATATTCGGTCACTACTTGGTCAAAATAAGATTGTGGCGTATCAAGAGCTGCTTCGCTGGCAATCTGCGCATAGGTTGGCGGACTTAACCTAGCTTGAGCAAATTTCATAGCGGCTTGCATTACTTCTTTGTTTTTAGAAACAATACACCCGATTCTGGCCCCACACATACTATATCTTTTAGAAACCGAATCAATCATAATAGCATCCTGCTCAATTCCTTTTATGCTCAAAACCGAATGATGTTCGACTCCTGAATCATAAATAAATTCTCTATACACCTCATCTGCAATCAAAAACAAATCGTGTTTTTTGACAATGTTAGCGAGCTTTTCGATTTCTTCTTTCGAATATAAATACCCGGTTGGGTTGCCCGGATTGCAGATCAAAATTGCTTTGGTCTTAGGAGTAATCAATTTTTCGAAATCTTCTATCGGAGGAAGTGCAAAACCAGTTTCTATTCCCGAAATTACCGGCACCACGTTAATACCTGAGGCGATTGAAAACCCATTATAATTTGCGTAAAATGGCTCAGGTATAATAATTTCGTCGCCTACATCCATGGTGCTTCCCATTGCGAACATAAGCGCTTCTGAACCACCAGCTGTAACAATTATGTCTTGCGGTTCAATAGGCAAACCTATGTGCTGGTACGATTGGGCTAGTTTATTTCTGTAACTTTCAAACCCGGCAGAATGACTATATTCTAATACGGTAATGTCTGCATTTTTTACAGCATTTAAAGCTACATCGGGCGTTTTTATATCGGGTTGACCGATGTTCAGATGATATACTTTGTAGCCTTTGTTTTTTGCATATTCTGCAAAAGGAGCTAATTTTCGGATCGGAGATTCAGGCATTTGTAGCCCTTTGTTTGAAATCTTTGGCATATTATTAAAAAATTTAACAGCACAAATTTACTGTTTTTTTTGATGATTAGCGCCTGCAAATCAAAAATACACTTACAAAACCTTTAGCTAATTACTTTCTACTTCAAAGGTTCGTATTTTGTATAATAACTATACCGCTGACTATAACATACTACATACGAAATGAAGAAATACCTCGACAATAACCAAAGTATGTGACTAAAACAACCACACTACGTGTTTTTATAGTATATTTTTAGTACATTTGATAGGATTAGGAGAAATATCATTCTCATAACTAAATTTAAAAGCAAGTAATGAGGCTATTAGAAGCTTAAGAATACCTTGTTAGTTCGCAAATAAATAACCCATAAAAACACCAATAATATGAAAAGATTAGAAAACAAAGTAGCCATTGTTACCGGTTCGGCAATGGGCATGGGGATGGAAACCGCAAAACTCTTTGCCGAAGAAGGTGCAAAAGTAGTGGTGGCCGACTTCAACGAAGAAGCAGGAAAAGCCGTCGTTAGTGAAATTATTGCTCAAGGAGGTACAGCTGCTTTTTGCAAAGTAGACATCTCTGATGCTTCTCAAGTGGAAGCAATGATACAATTCACCGTCAACACCTATGGCCGCCTAGACTGTGCCGTAAATAATGCAGCCCTCAAACCAGACAACAACTCTTTTGAAGAACTCGATGAAGAATACTGGGATCGTTTACAAGCGGTTGACCTTAAAGGAACGGCATTGTGTATAAAGTATGAACTCAGACAGTTTATGGCACAAGGAACCGGAGGAGCAATTGTCAATATTTCTTCTATAAACGCATTCAAACCAACCACAGGCAACCCTGCCTATCAAGCTTTTAAACATGGAGTGGAAGGGCTGACCAAAGCAGCCGCATTCGAATACGGCGTAAAAGGCGTCCGGATCAATTCGGTGGCACCTGGAGCCATACGAACTCCTATGCTTACAGCAGCCATGGAGAGCCTTGGGGTAGAAGAAAAAGACCTTGTCCCGACCATGAGTCTGATAGGGCGCCTTGGTGAACCACGAGAAGTAGCACACGGCTCCCTTTTTCTCTGTTCTGATGATGCCAGCTATGTACATGGAACAGTATTGCACGTAGGAGGCGGTTTTGAGTTGCTTTAAGGAAGGATTGAATGCACTTATTTTTTAATAAACTTATTTTGAATGGATAAAGATTATACGATACCCGCACAAACACAAATAGGCCATGTGCACCTCAAAGTAGCCGATCTGGAGCGTTCCCTTGCGTTTTATCGCGATCTATTGGGCTTTGAAGTAACCCAAATGTATGGTAGTCAAGCGGCATTTATTTCTGCCGGTGGCTATCATCATCATATCGGTTTGAATACTTGGCACAGCAAAAACGCACCGCCCGCCTCAAAAGAGGCAGTAGGCTTATATCACACAGCCATCGTCTATCCTACAAGGAAAGACCTTGCCTTAATTTTTGAACGGTTACTCACAGCCAACTACCCGCTGACCGGGGCAAGCGACCACGGAGTTTCAGAAGCATTATATCTGGATGATCCTGACGGAAACGGGGTGGAATTATATTGGGACCGGCCCAAAAACCTTTGGCCAAAAAAAAGCGATGGAACATTAGACATGTACACAAAAACACTTGATTTAGCCGAGCTCATAAAAGAAATCAAAAAGACCTGAGTAATCGCAAATCAAGGGAACAAAAAGATAAAAAGTAAACATAGCAACTACTTACACAAATAAAAATCCGTGAACTCAAAAAGAATTACGGATTTTCTGTTTTGTGGTACTACCTTCAGTTTTACCAAAAACAAACTCAAGAAATGGTGCATGCACGAGTTTATTGAATGATTTTAAAAGGAACCGCTTTAGACTCTTAACCCACTCATTTATTTCGCAATACAGCCTAATTCTTGGTAAAACATACAGAATTAAAAAACTTATCAGTGCTAAGGTTTAACAACACGCCTTTTAATATGAAAATAAAAAATCGGTTGGAGTGGTGGGTTAATTTTATTTAAACAATAGTAAAAGATTTTGTTTGTATTCATAAAAATTAACAGAGAGCCGTACATTTAAAACAAAAAACCCTAACTTATTTTTAACTAAAATAGTTAGGGTTTTATCTTGTGGTACCTCCAGGAATCGAACCAGGGACACATGGATTTTCAGTCCATTGCTCTACCAACTGAGCTAAGGTACCTCTTGCGTTTAGCGAGTGCAAATATAGAACGAATTTTAATTTATCCAAAACATTTTTTTAAAAAAATCTATACGTACCTTTGTTTGATAAAACAGAATCCCATGCTTTTAGCTATAGATATAGGAAATACCCGAATTAAATGTGCTGTATTTAAAGAAGATACCCTTCTGGAAGTAATAATGATCCCAAGCCCATCTATCCGAAAAGAAATCGAAAATATTTTATCTCTCCACCCTGCAATCACCGATTTTATAGTGGCATCAGTGGGGAGTATTACTCAAAATGATTTTGACTGGGTAGCAAAAAGCATCAAAATTCACTTTATTAAACATCAATCGGAATTTCCGTTTACCAATCTTTACAAAACCCCTAACACTTTAGGTATAGACCGTATGATTTTGGCCTCGGGAGCAGCACTAAAATTTCCTACGCAAAACAAACTAATTATTGATGCGGGTACCGCCATAACATATGATTTTGTTGATGCACAAAACAACTACCACGGAGGGGCAATCTCCCCCGGAATCACCCTCCGCTACAGAGCCTTGAATAATCATACAGCAAAACTACCGTTATTAGATAATCCAGAAAAAGTTTTTTTTGTGGGACAAACCACCTCAGAATCGATTCATTCGGGAGTTGTCAACGGAATTTTATATGAAATAGAGGGGTTTATTACTGAGTTTAAAAATAAACAAGATAACTTTATCATAATTTTAACGGGCGGTGATTCAGTTTTTTTGGCTAAAAGATTAAAAAGCACCATATTTGCCAATCGAAATTTTCTGTTAGAAAGTTTGAAAGACTTATACCAATATCAAAACCAATGATTAAAAGAATAACCATTTGCATCGTCGTTCTATATTCGATATTTTCGGTTGCACAGCAAAGCATATCTTCTCCTTACTCCTATTTTGGAATCGGAGAGACCAAATTCAAAGGTACGCCTGAGCAAAAAGCTATGGGAGGGTTAGGAATCTTCCCCGATAGTCTTCACCTTAATCTATCTAATCCGGCTTCGTACAGCTCGTTAAGGTTAACGGTTATCAGCTTAGGCGGAGGAACAACTTTTAATCAGCAAAAATCAAACACCGATAGCGGAAAAGCACAACGTACTTCGATTGATTATCTTGCCATTGGTATTCCTATGGGAAAATTCGGAGTAGGTTTTGGGCTCAACCCGCAAACCGTGGTAGGTTACAGGATACTCTCTGAATCAAATACCGGGAGCAGTCGGTATACCGGCGAAGGAGGAAGCAACCGCGTGTTTTTGGGTGGTGCCTATCAAATTACTCCTCACCTGAGTTTTGGAATAGAAGGAAATTATTATTTCGGAAACATTAACACTATTAGCAATATGTATGCCGGGGCCCAATATGCAACTCGATTAGACACACGTGTTGATTTGAGTGGTTTTAACCTAAATTTAGGTTTAATGTACCGTACCAAAATAGAAAAATATGATGTGTATGCCAGCACAACCTTTACCCCTTCTTATACCTTAGATTTCGAAAAAAATGCCAGCCTAGGAACTATCGGAATTAGCCCTACAGGAAATGAATATTATGACGATTATCTAGAGCTTGACCCTGAAAAAGAAAGCTTTGATATGCCTAGCAAATTTTCAGTGGGGGTAGGGTTTGGCGAGCTTAGAAAATGGGCTGTGGGAACAGAACTGACCTTCGAAGGTAAAAGCAGCATCTCTTCTCCTATTTCAGGAAGCTATGCTACCTATGACAACAAAAATGCCACCCGAATCAGTTTAGGAGGATATTATACGCCAAAATACAATTCGTTTACTAGCTATTTCCAAAGAGTAACCTATAGAGCCGGTATTCGTTATGAAAATACAGGGCTTGTCGTAAACAACCAAACCATAAACGATATGGGTGTTTCGGCTGGTTTGGCACTACCTATCGGTAACGGATTTTCTGATTTAAGCTTTGCTTTCGAATACGGAAAAAGAGGAACAAAATCTGCAGGATTGGTGCAAGAAAATTATTTCAACATCAGTATAGCACTTTCTATTACAGATAGATGGTTCCGAAAATATCTTTTTGATTAAGCAACGCACTCGGGAAATTTCAATTAGTATCTAAAATATTTTTTGACTACCTTCGTTCTGATAAAAAACAAAAAACAGATGAAAACACCATTAGCATCGTTATTATTATTAAGCGTTTTATCAGTAACTGCACAAAGCACAACGCCTTGCGAAGAACAATTCAAAAATTTTGAAAACCATTATACTGAAGTTTTTAACGAAAAATCATTCCTTACAGAACAAGGTCGCAAGCAAACCCTTAACGCAATCAATGACGTAGTCGAAAACTGCCCGTCATACAGCGCCAATATTTATGTATATGGCCAAGAGATGTTAAAGAAGATTATTCGTCCGCTAAATATCGGAGAAGAAAAAACAATCTGGACCAATCACCTAATTGCACTCTACGACACACAAAGTCAGTATTTTTCTCAAACCAAAAAAGAAAACGAAATCAAAAAAACACTTGTTGCTTATGACAATAAAGTCATCAACAACCAAGAAGCACTCAGCGCTTTTGATGCGGCCTATAAAAACGGCAAAGAAGCCTTTACTCCCGAAGCCTTAAATCTTTATACCAATTTATTATTAACAGATATACATCAAAATAAAAACGCTGCTGCTGACCCTATCAAAAAAGCCGATGCGCTCAATAGTAGTATTTTGGCAAAAATAAATATACTCAAAGAAGAATTAGCTACAGCCAACCCAAACATGGTTCAACAAATAAATAACGAACTCAACGCGCTGCAAATATCTTCTCAAAATATTTCGACCAGCCTAAAGTCATCAAAGTTAGATTGCCAGGATTGGACCAGCTTTTATCAAGCAGATTTCGAAAAAAACAAAACACAAACCGCTTGGCTTGCTAATGCACTCATGCGATTAGACCAAACAAATTGCCTCCGAGACAATGAGATTTCCAATAAGATGGCAAAGCAATATTACGAATTGGATAAAAACTCAAAATCGGCCTTTTATCTAGCCCATGTAGCCTTGCATAACGGGCAGAGAGAAGCGGCTATTACTTATTTTACAGAAAGTGCAAATTTAGAATCTAACCCTACCGAAAAAGCAAAACTCTACTACAGAATAGCCGACCTACATAAACGAAGCGATAAAGCATTAACCCAAGAATTTGCAAACCAAGCCATCGCTATCAATCCAGAAATGTTCGAGGCCTATATTATGCTGGCTCAGCTGTATGCCGATGCAGATACAAGTTGTTTTACTAACGAATTTGAAGAAAAAGCCAAATATTTACTGGCAGCACAAACCATAGAAGAAATCATTAAAGTAAATCCTAAGTACGAGAAATCGGCTAAAAAAATAAGCGATGGTTTTATGGAAAAAGCCCCTACTAAAAGTGAAATCCGAACTGCTAAAATGCAAGGTAAAACTCTTCGTTTCGGATGTTGGATCAACCAAAGCTTAGTAGTTCGATAAAATATGAATTACCAAAAGCTCTATAAAGCATTAGTATTATCAGTCGTTTTTTGCTTCTTAATTTCTTGTGATAGAGATTTTAAAGAAATCCAGAAAGCATCAAGAATGGAATTTGTCCCTTCCTCAGAAGCCGAAAACTTCGTGATGCATTACACCGATTCTGGCCGTGTAAAATCCATATTAAAAAGTCCGCTGATGTATGACTACGGTCAATTGGAATTTCCGTTTACCGAATTTCCCCAGGGAGTAGATATAACCATGTTTGACGAGCAAGCCCGAGAAAGTTATATACTCGCCGATTATGCTGTCAATTTTTCGCGTTCGCAAATCATTGACCTGCAAGGAAACGTAAAGGTAACCTCGCACAGTGGTGACATTCTCGAAACAGAACAACTCTATTATGACCGAAGCAGAGAATGGATTTTTACCGAAAAAGATTGCAAACTCACTAATAATCAAGGAGTTTACCATTTCAAAGGATTCGACTCAAACAGCGACTTATCAAAAGTAGAAGCTCGGGAATTTAGAGGACAAGGAACATTCACTGAGTAAATTCAAAAAAAACTATACAATGAAAGACAAAGACTTCAAATTAGGCCAAGAAGACATCAAAGAACTTATTACTCCTATGGGTTATGGTTTTGTATCTGATAAAGTAACCATCGAAGGGTTGCCAGTCGGGTATATGTTCAGAGAAACGCCACAAGACAAACAAGACAGCGGATGGAGGTTTTTTTCGGGAACCGAAGATGATCAATACATGGAAAACGACGAAAACATCGAAGTCTTTGATGTAAATATTATTGCTAATTTTGACAAAGCTATTATTCCGTATCTAGACGCTCCTCTACAAACCGATTGGGAAAGAGTGGACGGAACAGACACTTTTGAAATGATTACCGATTAATTTAGTATGACAACACAAGAACTAACTACACAAATCCGAAATAAAAAAACCTTCCTTTGCATTGGCCTCGATGTGGATATAAATAAAATCCCTGCTCACTTACGCCAAGAAGAAGACCCTATTTTTGCTTTTAACAAAGCCATTATTGATGCTACTCATGATTTGTGCGTAGCCTACAAACCCAATACTGCTTTTTATGAAGCCTATGGCGTAAAAGGCTGGCAATCACTCGAAAAAACCATCAAATACATCAACGAAAAACATCCTGATATTTTTACTATTGCCGATGCAAAAAGAGGTGATATAGGTAATACTTCGTCTATGTATGCTAAGGCTTTCTTTGAGGATTTAAACTTTGATTCGGTTACCGTAGCACCCTATATGGGGCGAGATTCTGTAGAACCTTTTTTAGAATTCGAAAACAAACATACCATTTTGCTGGCTCTTACTTCTAATGAAGGATCAAAAGATTTTCAGATGCTCGAGTGTGATCAAACCACACTTTATCAAAATGTACTGAAAACTTCACTTTCGTGGAAAAATTCAAAAAACCTGATGTATGTAGTTGGGGCTACTCAAGCTGAATATTTTGAAGAAATTCGCAAAATAGTGCCCGATCATTTCCTATTAGTTCCAGGCGTAGGCGCTCAAGGAGGAAGCCTGCAAGAAGTATGTAAGTTTGGACTAAATCAACACGTTGGCTTACTAATCAACTCCTCTCGAGGAATAATTTATGCTTCAAATGCAGCAGATTTTGCTCAAAAAGCAAGACAAGAAGCCTTTAAAATCCAACAAGAAATGGAGGAAATCTTAGCGGACAAATAACAATAGTGTTACAACAAACGCAACCTTTTGTCTAACCTGTCATCTCATTATAAGAGTCTGTTTTCTAAAAAAGCAAAGATAAATGTTGTGCGTTGCTATTTTGACGTTTCATCCACGACAATCTAACTATAAAAAACAATACAGAATGAACAAAATTAAACTTTTCAGATTACTTCTGGCATTACCTTTGGCACTGATGAGTTGTGATGATGACTCGGGCAGAACACCCATCATTGGAGAGATTATTCCACCAACCCCTCAGAGTTATAACGAGATTAAAGTATTGGCTCTTACCAATAATACTCAAACTTTCATATTAGAAACAGACGATACCGGGCAGCTTAGTTTTATTTCGAATAACGGAGTACATGTAACCCTGTTAAGCGCTTGTCTGAGCTTTGAAGGAAATCCAGTAGAAGGACTTATTGAAGCGCGGTTTGTAGAGGTCTTCGATCAAGGAAATTTGCTTACCACCGCAGTGGCCACTATGGGCAAACACACCGACCAAAGCCTCGAAATGTTAGTTAGTGACGGAGTATTTTATTTAAGTTTATACCAAAACGAACAATTACTCGATTTAGATTATACATGCGGATATACGATGCTAGTACCCACTTCGCCCACAGTAGATGCAGATGATGAAATGGAATTGTGGTACGGAAGTTTTGATCAGAACCAGAATTTAATTTGGAAAGCAACCGATAGCCAAGGACAATCAAGTCAACCCATCGATATACAAGAAGAAAATTATTACCTTCAGGCAACACAGTTCGGATGGACTAGCATAGGACGCTTTTATAACAACTCAAGTCCTCAAACTACTTTTGCGGTTAATGTCCCACAAGGATACAATGCCGACAATTCATCTGTCTATCTTTTGTATAAAGGCATAAACGGAGTAGCTCGCTTGGATTACCATTCAGAAAGCGAAGGGTTTAGCGAACAGTATGGAAAAATTCCTGTCGGACTCCAAGGTTGGATAATATTTGTTTCCGAACACCAATCGCAATGGGTATATGCTATGCGAGAAGTAGAAATCGAAGAAGAACTTCAGGTTGAAATCTTACAGACTGAATTAAAATCAACCAGCCAACTCACACTTAATAATCTCATTAATAATTTGCCATAAATTTAATTTTATAGTTTTGTTTATTTTTTTGGTTGCAAAAATCCCTTTAAGCTCCCCTGATTAAAGGGATTTTTATTAGTAATATGCGCCTGTATAAAAATGAAGATTTCTTTTGATGCCTAATAGAACCTCAATTAGAAGTCTTGAGAAGACAATAGTTTTCTGTTAAGGCTTTTTTTATTAACTTTACAGCTTAATTATGTCTAAACAAAACGTATTATGAAAAAAACCAACCTCATTTTGGCAAGTGCATTCGTCTTCACAATGCTCTCTTGCAAAAAAGAAGAAAAAACTCAAACCAATATGAACGACAATCCGCTTTTAGCAGAAACATTTGACACACCTTACGGAGTGCCTCCTTTTGATTTAATCAAAGACGAGCACCATGAGCCGGCTATTCTTGAAGGGATTAAGCAACATCAGGCAGAAATTGATGCCATTGTGAACAATCCCGAAGAACCAACCTTTGTCAACACCATCGAGGCAATGGAGTATGCCGGGAAGCTTCTAAACAGAAGTGCCCGCATTTTTTATAACATCAGCGGAGCCAATACCAACGAAAACCTACAAGCCACCGCTAAAACGCTTTCTCCTAAACTATCTGAACATTCTGACAATATTTATCTTAACGACAAACTCTTTAGCAGAGTAAAAACTGTTTGGGATAGCAAAGAATCTTTTAACCTTAACACAGAAGAAGCCAAATTACTAGAAGAAACCTACAAAGGTTTCGTAAGAAGTGGAGCTAATCTAGCTGATAGTGATAAAGAAAAACTTCGCAAAATTAACGCTGATTTATCGCTTTTATCACTTGAGTTTGGCAACAACATATTGGCCGAAAATAATGCCTATGAGCTAGTGATAGACAACCAAGAAGATTTGTCTGGTCTTCCGGAAGGTCTTGTTTTGGCTGCAGCCGAAACAGCAAAAGAAAAAGACAAAGAAGGCAAATGGGTATTTACTCTTCAAAATGCCAGCGTAATGCCTTTCTTGCAATATGCAGACAACCGTGAGC
The DNA here is from genome assembly GCA_964409345.1 of uncultured Flavobacterium sp. Classification (GTDB taxonomy): domain Bacteria; phylum Bacteroidota; class Bacteroidia; order Flavobacteriales; family Flavobacteriaceae; genus Flavobacterium. The sequence goes on from CAYPCZ010000002.1 coordinate 62,419, forward strand.
TGCGCAAGCAAATCTTGGATGCTTATCAAAAAAGAGGAAGTAACGGAGGAGAATTTGATAACAACGATAAGGTGAAGCAAATGGCTAACCTAAGATTAGAGAAAGCAAATCTTTTAGGATACAAAACCTTTGCAGATTATTCTTTAGAAGAAACAATGGCAAAAAATCCTGAAGGAGTATATAACTTGTTAAATCAACTATGGGTTCCTGCTCTTGCTAAGGCCAAAGAAGAAGAAGCTGAAATCAAAAAAATGATGGAAGCAGACGGAATCGAAGGAGAAGTACAACCTTATGACTGGAGGTATTATACCGAAAAAATTCGTCAAGCAAAATATAATCTAGACGAGCAAGAAGTAAAACCATACTTGAGCTTAGCAAATGTACAGAAAGGAGTATTCGACGTTTCTGAAAAACTTTTCGGATTGCAGTTTGAACAAGTAGAAAATGCTCCTGCTTATCACCCGGAAGCTACGCTATGGAAAGTAACCGAGAAAAACGGAGATTTTGTAGGCGTGCTTTATATGGATTTTCACCCAAGAGATTCAAAAAGAGGCGGGGCTTGGATGACTTCGTATAGCTCACAAAAAACAATAGACGGAAAGCGCGTTGCACCGGTAATTTCTATTGTATGTAACTTTACAAAACCCGTTGGAGACACACCTGCTTTGCTTACTTTTGACGAAGCTTTGACTTACTTCCACGAATTCGGTCACGCCTTACACGGTTTGCTATCTAACGTAAAATATGAGAGCCTTGCCGGAACAAGCGTATCGAGAGATTTTGTAGAGCTTCCGTCGCAAGTTTTAGAAAACTGGGGAGCTGATCCTGAAGTTTTAAAAACCTATGCTAAGCATTATCAAACAGGCGAAGTAATTCCTGATGAGCTGATCAAAAAATTAGAAGAAGTTGGTACATTCGACCAAGGTTTTGCTACTACAGAATACTTGGCTGCTTCGTTCTTAGATATGGATTTCCATACGCAAACTGAGCCAATCACTGTAAATATAGACACCTTCGAAGAGGCTAGTATGAAAAAAATAGGCCTGACAAATGCTATTATACCAAGATACAGAAGCACCTATTTCAATCATATTTTTGCAGGAGGTTATTCAGCAGGATATTATAGCTATATATGGTCGGGTGTTTTAGATACCGATGCTTTCGAAGCATTCAAATCTACCGAACTCTTTAACCAAGAAAAAGCAAATGCGTTCCGTAAAAATATCTTAGAAAAAGGAAATACCGAAGATGCTATGGAGCTTTACGTACGCTTTAGAGGTGCAGAACCAAGCATCGAACCATTACTTAAGAAACGTGGTCTACATCAAGTAGAAAGTGCTATTAAGAACTAATAAATAGTTAAAAAAAACTAAAAAAGAGTATTGAATTGATTTTCAATACTCTTTTTTTATGCACAGAAGCCTCGAAATAAGCTTATTTATTAACCTAATTTTTCGCTCTTTTGCTTTAATAAAGGGTAATTTTGCAACTTTGAATTTCACAGCATGCACAAAAAAGGACTTATAGCGCTTGCCATCGGAGCTTTTGCCATCGGAATGACCGAGTTTACTATCATGGGGATGACCCAAGATATGGCTGCAGACCTGAATCTTGACATTCCTACTATAGGGCATTTTATTGCTATCTATGCCCTCGGGGTAGTTGTTGGGGCACCATTATTAGTGGTGGCTACTACAAAATACCCGCCTAAACGAGTGCTTATCTTTTTTATGCTTCTGTTCTTACTATTCAACGGACTCTTTGCTATTGCTCCCGATTACCTTACGCTTATGATTTCTAGATTTATGTCCGGACTTCCGCATGGGGCTTATTTCGGGATTGCTTCGGTTGTAGCTACAAAACTTTCCGACCAAGGAAAACAAGCTCAATCGATAGCAATATTATTCACCGGAATGACCATTGCTAACCTTATCGGAGTGCCTATCGGAACCTATATCGGACATCATTTTTCGTGGCGATATACCTATATGTTTATCAGCTTGTGTGGAGCTTTTACGATGGTGGCTATTTATTTTTGGCTGCCCACTTTATATGCTAGCAAAACCAATATCTCTAAACAATTAGGCTATTACAAAACCAAAAAAGCTTGGGTCATCATTGCCATGATTTCTATCGGAACAGGCGGACTTTTTGCTTGGATGAGCTATATCGATCCGCTGATGACAAATATAGGACACGTGCCTCCTAATCGAGTTACACTTATTATGCTCTTGGTCGGGCTAGGCATGTTTGTCGGAAATCTTCTGGGAGGAAAAATAGCAGATACCATCTCCCCGATCAAAGCCACTATTGTTGGTTTTTCTGCCATGGCTATTTGTTTGACACTTGTTTATTTTACCATTCATATCGAAGGATTGGCTTATTTTTGGGCTTTTACTACCGGAATGGTTTCATTTACTATCGGTTCTCCGGTACAGATGGTTCTTATCAATTCAGCTAAAGGCTCAGAGACCATTGCTGCCGCAGGAGGTCAAGCAAGTTTCAATCTAGGTAATACTTTCGGAGCATTTTTCGGAGGAATACCTCTCACTTACGGATTTGCCTACAACTCTCCTCTTTTAGTAGGAGTCGCCATGGTATCAACCGGAGTTTTTATTGCTGTTTTTTATATGAAAATGAAGAAATGAAAATATTATTATTCTTCAATAATTTGAACTATAAGTTCGTACCCACGATTATCAAACCAAACTCTTTTACCTGACTTTCTCCAAAATAAATCTGTTGAACTATCAGAGATTTCTTCTAAAAAAGGCTCTCCCAATTCTTGGATTAAAAAATTTCTGATATAATCTGCCTTTTCATCAAATGTTCGGTCATTTTCTTTTTTAAGCGGAAAAGCTAACTTATTATCATTTTTCTTACTCTTATACCATACAAAAGAAATTACTTTAAAGTTTTCATTTTCTGTTGTATAATAATATCGGGTGAGCAACTCTTGATTGGGCTGGATAAACTTCACATAAGTTTGAGGAATTTCCAAATCATTTTTTTCATCAAACAATTTTCCTGCTCTATCAATGGAGGTATAATCGATTGCTTTTACTTTTTGCTCTATTTTTTGTATTTGATTTACGGTTAATTTATCGAAGTCAGAAAAATAAGTTTTAAAAGTTTTAGTAAACCATTTTAGGTCTTCTTCACCTTTCATTTTAGAAGTCGTATATGTATTTTTTAAATAATTTATTGTTAGTCTATTGTTTTCAATTTCGATTATTCCATATACATCTTTATCTTCTGTTCTAAATTGTAAAGTTTGATAACCACTTTCAGATATACGATTTCTGTAATTAAAATAATTTCTAAAAGGATGTATTCCTTTTAATCTATCATCTATTGACACAAGCTCATTATTAATAGCCTTTCCTATCCTTGTACCTATACTATCCTTATAAATATGATAGAGGTTGTTATTTGCAACAAAGGAAGTAGCAATATCAAATATAGAAACCAAATAAAAAGAAGTATCTTGAACTATAAAATCAGCTCCTTTTAACGAATAATTCCCATCCTGAATATGTAACTTTGTGGTAGCTGTTTCATAATTATAACCTAATTTACTCTCTAATAATTCTCTTGGATTTTTAACTTCTAATACACTTTGATTTTCAGTTAAATAATATTTTCCATTAAGTTTATTGACTACAGGTGTCGATGAAGCTAATTCATAATAGATATTTGTTTTTTTATCTTTAAACCAAGTAGTGCTGCCCCACTCTCCAAAGTTTAAAGCCGTTACATAAAAATCTTCATCTTCATAAATCAAGTCATCTGCTTTTTGGGTTTCAGTCCATTGATTTTTATTTAAATCAAGATAATAAGTATTTTTATCCATGTATTCTATAACAAATACACTGTCATTCCTTATAAACAAATCCATATAAAAACCATTTAAATCATTAGGAACAGGAACCTTATGTTCTATTTTCCCCTTTTGGTTCAGCACATAAAAATGATTGGTTGACCTTGTTAAGACATTTCCAAATCCTACCTCAAAAAAGCAATAATATTTATCCTTATGTTTCAGCCAAACACCAGGATTTCCATAAATTTCATATTCAATAACATTCGTTCTTATCTCTATTTCCTGCTCATCTTTTTCCTGACAAGAAATAGCCACGGTAATAGCAAAAAATATAAAAACAAATCTTATTAGTCTTTTCATTACGGTTTATTCTTTCTCCCAAACGTTATCAGAAAGTTTTACATCAGGTAAAAAGCCTTCCGGATCAATTTGCACTTTGATTACTTCTTTGTCGCTTTGCAAAAGATATGGCCACTGGGAATTACGTTGCCACACCTCAAAAGGAAGTTTCCTGGTAGTTGTGCTTCCGTCTGCAAAAGTAACTTCAAAAACCACAGGCATTGGAATTTCGCCGTTGTTTAAAAACAGAATGCGAGTGCCGTCTTCTCTTTTTTCGACTGAATCAATAGCCAAATCTATATTGGCATTCGAATAAAACCAAGTCTTCCAAAACCAATTTAGGTCTTCGCCTGTAGCATTTTCGAAATAATTAAAAAAATCGGTAGGTTGCGGATGTTTATACGCCCAAGTATGCGTATAGCCTATAAAAGCTTTATCAAATATCTCGGGTTCTAATATATATTCACGAAGTAAAACCAATCCGGTAGCAGGCTTGTAATAAGCGGTATAGGCCAAGTTATAACTTTTTGTAATATCCGGAAAAGTATGTACTGTTTCTCTATTTTTCCAAGTAAGCCAAGCAATTTTACTTCGTCCGTCTGCCACATCAGACGGGTATTCTCCTTGGTTAAAATTTAAAGTACTATAATGATTGATGAATATATTAAACCCTTCGTCGAGCCAAGCGTGTTTTCTTTCGTTTGAACCCACAATCATTGGAAACCAATTATGTCCGAATTCGTGATCTGTCACACTCCAAAGACTCGAGCCTTGAGAGCGATAACTGCAAAACGAAACCCCCGGATATTCCATTCCGCCAACATTACAAGCCACATTTATTGCCGTCGGATATGGGTACTCTAATAACCAATTAGAATAAAACTCCACCGAAGCTTTGGTATATTCTGTAGAACGGCTCCAAGCATGTTGCCCGCTACTTTCACTCGGATATACCGATTGAGCAGTAATTGTTTTTCCGCTCGGTAGGTTGATTCTGGCAGCATCCCATATAAAGGCCGGCGAAGTAGCAAAAGCCACATCACGTGTGTTTTTCATTTGGTAATGCCAGGTTAGTTTTCCTGCTTGTTTTGGTCGAGTAATGGTCGTATTACCCACTTCATCTAACGGCAGAATCATTACTGTTGTATCGCTTTTTTCGGCCGTTGCTAATCGTTCAATCTGTTTTTTAGTCAATACTTCTTTAGGGTTTTGAAGTTCCCCCGAAGCCACCAAAATATGATTATAGGGCACAGTTATTTTGTAATCAAAATCTCCGTATTCGCAATAGAACTCTCCTGCCCCCAAATAAGGCTCGGTATTCCACCCCGCAACATCATCAAACACCGCAACTCTTGGGTACCATTGTGCCAGCGCATATATCTCTCCGTTTGAAGTAGTTAAACGCCCCATCCTATCCATACCGCTTTCGGGTACTTTGAATTCAAAATCCATCGAAACGGTAGCTTTTCCGCCTTTGGCAGCAATAGGTCGGTCAAAATCTACGCGCATTCGGGTATCGGTAATATAATAGTTCGAAGAAACTGATCTTTTGACCTTGGCTAACAGATTCGAAATAGTCATTCCGCCATCCAAATCTCCTCTATACCTTCCACCTTGGCTAGTAAGTGCCCCTCGACTTTCTGCAGTAAATCGATTTTGCTCTACATACATCCATATAAAAGATAGTTCTTCAGGTGAATTGTTAGTATAGATCAGGGTAAGTTTTCCTTTAAGGATATGAGTGGTTTCATCAAGCTCTACTTCAATACTATAATCGGCTCTGTTTTGCCAATATTCAGGACCCGGAACTCCCGAAGCTGTGCGATATGCGTTTCCTTTTCTATAAAGAAAATCATCAAACACATCTTGATTATTGGGGGTAACTTCTTGCTGAGCCAGCACAAAGCTTAGGTTTGCGAAAAAGAAAAACAATATGAGTAATCTTGATAAATATTTCATAATTATCCTATTTTAAGTCCGTTATTTGTTTTTGTATCTGGTTCTATAAGAATCACTCCACGCGGGTCGTCTACTACACCTAGCACCAAACATTCAGAAATGAAGTTGGCTATTTGTTTGGGAGGAAAATTAACTACAGCCAAAATCTGTTTGCCTATAAGTTGTTCTTTTGAATATAATGTTTCGATTTGAGCGGAACTTTTTTTAATCCCTAAAGCTCCAAAATCAAGCGTAAGTTGATAGGCTGGTTTTTTAGCTTTGGGAAAATCATTTACCTCAATGATGGTTCCGGTTCTTATATCTACTTTTTCGAATTCTTCCCAATTAATCATCTTGTTTACAGCTTATAATGGTTCATTAGCATTTTCTCATACATTCTATCTGGTAGAACTCGCTTTAATACAATCGAAAACTTCTGCAAAAAAGCACCTATTTTATAATGTATTTTTGGGTTTGGCGTATTGATTATTGTATAAATTGCCTCTGCCATTTCAATCGGATTATTTCCTGAATCAACATGAGCATCCATTAAGGCTAAAGTTTTTCCGTAGGATTTTTCATAAGCAGAACCTTGCTTTAACGGCGCATGATAGCGTCCTTGTGCGATATTGGTAGCAAAATCTCCCGGTGCTACATTGGTGATTTCTATACTAAATTGTTTTACTTCCATACGGAGTGCTTCGGTAATGAGCTCTAAAGCACCTTTTGAGGCCGAATACACACTACGATATGGTAAACCCATATAGCCGGCTATAGAGGTAATATTGATGATAAGTCCTGATTTTTGTGCTCGCATCTGAGGTAAAACTGCTTTCATGACTTCGATAGGACCAAAAAGATTGGTCTGAAAGTTTCGTTGTATTTCACTGGCCGGAATTTCTTCTAAGGCTCCGGTAATACCGGCTCCTGCGTTATTGATTAAGACATCAATTCGGTTTTCTTTTTCGATTACCTCTGCAATAGCCTTATCAATCGATGCTCTATCAGCTACATCAAGAGCTAATAGGTTAATTTTAGCCTCGGGATAACGCTCCGGATTTCGGCTAGTGCCATACACTATATAGTTTTTCTGGCTTAAATATTCGCCTATTGATTTCCCTATTCCCGATGAAGCTCCAGTTATAAACACCACTTTTTTAGACATGAATCTATTTACTTTTTTTAGAAAAGCTAATATAATATAATTAGCATCAGAAATAAAACCTTAAAAAGGATTATTCTTTTATAAGACGAAATTTATTATGATGAAAAATATATAGGTAAATTATCCTGCAACTCAACTAGCGTAATTTAACTCCGTTTTTATAAAAGCTGAACTGTATAGTAGGTTTTCGCTGTTATATATACTATTAACAACTAATTTACAGAACCTACACAAATCTCCCTAAAGCTGCCGCGTCAATATTTTCATGCGAAGCAGCATAAACGGGCTTTCCGTTTTTGATGACTATTATTTGTGGCGATTGGTGCTCCACACCAAATCGGTTGGCCAGCTCGTTAGAAATTTCTCTAAACGAAAGCAAATCAAGATAAAACGGAAGTATTTCTTCTTTGGTAAATCGAAAGTCACTCTCAAAACGGTTCAACGCAAATCGGCTGATACTGCAACGGGTGCTATGCTTAAAAATCACTACTGCTCTTTCGTAAGAATCGGTAATAATCTCTTCTATTTGTTGTAAATCATTCAGACTAACCCAATCGAAAACAGGTTGAGAAGGAGTCGAATTGCTGCTAAAAAGTCGTTTAAATAAGCTCATAAAACACTAAAAAAGACAATATGTCGTTAAAAATCATTAGAAATCAATATTTTAAGCCATTCTGACATTTTTTTAATATCGGAATAAAACTTGTCTAAATGTAGGCAAACAAACCCTAAAAACCAACAACACACATCAAATAATTATTACTAATTACTAGAAAATATGAACTTAAATAATTTTACTATTAAATCGCAAGAGGTCATCCAGAAAGCACAGCAAATTGCACAGGGTTTTCAGCATCCTCAAATCGAAAACGAGCATATTTTTAAAGCAATCTTAGAGGCAGATCAAAACGTTGTTCCTTTTCTGCTTAAAAAACTTGGCGTAAACACAGCCCTTTTTGAACAAGTACTCGACAGCACCATACATAGTTTTGCCAAATCAGAAGGTTCAGACTTGATGCTCTCTCGAGAGGCTGCTTCAACGCTGACCAATGCTATGAATATCGCCAAAAAGATGAATGACGAATATGTTTCGATTGAACATCTGGTCTTGGCAATTTTTAAATCAAGAAGTAAAATAGCTCAAATCTTGAAAGACCAAGGCGTAACCGAAAAAGGTCTAGAAAGCGCTATCAGCGAAATCCGCAAAGGCGAAAGAGTCACCTCGGCTTCTCAAGAAGATACCTACAACGCACTAAATAAATATGCCAAAAACCTTAACCAACTCGCCAATGAGGGCAAGCTTGACCCAGTAATCGGTCGTGATGAGGAAATACGCCGAGTGCTACAAATTTTATCCAGACGTACTAAAAACAACCCGATGCTAGTGGGCGAACCCGGAGTGGGTAAAACCGCTATTGCCGAAGGGTTAGCTCACCGAATCGTTAAAGGTGATGTACCAGAAAATCTAAAAAACAAAATTGTTTACTCTCTTGATATGGGTGCTTTAATTGCAGGAGCCAAATATAAAGGAGAATTTGAAGAGCGGTTGAAATCAGTAGTAAAAGAAGTGACTTCGGCAGACGGAGATATTGTTTTGTTTATAGACGAAATCCATACGCTCGTAGGAGCCGGAGGTGGCGAAGGAGCTATGGATGCAGCCAACATTTTAAAACCTGCATTGGCTCGTGGAGAGCTGCGTGCTATCGGAGCAACCACACTTGATGAGTATCAAAAATATTTCGAAAAAGACAAAGCACTCGAAAGACGCTTCCAAAAAATAGTTATTGATGAACCAGACACAGAGAGTGCTATTTCTATCCTTCGCGGAATCAAAGAAAAGTATGAAACCCACCATCAGGTACGCATCAAAGACGAGGCAATTATTTCGGCGGTAGAGCTTTCCGAAAGGTACATTACTAATCGTTTTTTGCCCGACAAAGCCATTGACCTGATTGATGAAGCCGCTTCAAAACTGCGTATGGAAATCAACTCCAAACCCGAAGAACTGGATGTTTTGGATAGAAAAATCATGCAATTGGAAATCGAAATCGAAGCCATCAAACGTGAAAATGACGAAACAAAACTCAAAACTTTAGGTCTTGAAGTAGCTAACCTCAAAGAAGAACGCAACGAGATTTTCACCAAATGGCAGAGCGAGAAAACAGTGGTAGACAGTGTTCAGGCCACCAAAATAGAAATCGAAAATTTTAAAACCGATGCAGAACGTGCCGAACGTGAAGGTGATTACGGAAAAGTGGCTGAAATCCGTTATGGGAAAATAAAACAAGCTCAAGAACAGCTTGATAAATTACAAGAACAATTAGCCCAACAAGGAGAAAATTCGTTAATTAAGGAAGAAGTAACCAGCGAAGATATTGCCGAAGTGGTAGCCAAATGGACCGGTGTTCCGGTAACCAAAATGCTGCAATCAGAAAGAGAAAAACTATTGAGCTTAGAAGGCGAACTGCACAAACGAGTAGTAGGACAAGAAGAAGCCATTATCGCCATATCAGATGCGGTAAGGCGTAGTAGAGCCGGGTTGCAAGACCCTAAAAAACCCATTGGTTCGTTCTTGTTTTTAGGAACCACCGGAGTAGGAAAAACTGAGCTTGCTAAAGCCCTTGCCGAATACCTCTTTGATGACGAAAATGCCATGACTCGGATTGATATGAGCGAATATCAAGAACGTCATAGCGTATCGAGATTAGTGGGTGCACCTCCGGGATATGTCGGGTATGACGAAGGCGGACAACTCACTGAAGCCGTAAGACGCAAACCCTATTCGGTAGTATTGCTTGACGAAATCGAAAAAGCACACCCGGATACGTTTAATGTTTTACTGCAAGTGCTCGATGAAGGAAGACTGACCGATAACAAAGGGCGTTTGGCTGATTTTAGAAACACGATTATCATCATGACTTCAAATATAGGTTCGCATATTATTCAAGAACGATTCGAAAACGCTAGCGGAGATATCGAGAGTGCTACCGAAACAGCCAAAATAGAGGTGTTAGGACTTTTGAAGCAAACTGTTCGCCCGGAGTTTCTTAACCGTATTGATGAAGTGGTGATGTTTAGTCCGTTAAGTCAAAACAATATTAGACAGATTGTAGAATTGCAATTACGGAATGTATCAAATATGTTAGCACATCAGCACATTGTCATGGATGCTACCCCAGAGGCGATTGACTATCTGGCTCAAAAAGGATATGAACCTGAATTTGGAGCAAGACCCGTAAAAAGGGTGGTTCAAAAAGAAGTGCTCAATGAACTCTCCAAAGAGATTCTCTCCGGAAAAATAACCACAGACAGTATTATTATTCTGGATAGTTTTGAAGATAAATTAGTTTTCAGAAATAAATAAACCAACAAACCCAAGGGCAACTATCCCCCTTTAAATAAATAGTTTTTTTTCATAATAAGTTAAGAAAAGCACCGATTCGACACACTGAACTCGGTGCTTTTTTTTGGCTTAACTTGAGGGTAGCCCATACCTTTCTATAAACATTAGGTATTAAAAAATGCAACAACCCAACAAATATTTGGATGTTGCATTAAATATTGACTGGTTAAAAAACTAATTAGCCACTTGACTGATAAACTGAATTCGCATCAAGCGTAGCTCGTCATAATCAAAATCACCATCAAATTCTTTCATAGCATCGCTGATTTTATCAGATTCTGATTCCATAAAATAATCGTGAATTTCTTCTTGTTGATCTTCATCTAAGATTTCGTCAATCCAGTATTTGATGTTCAGTTTGGTGCCCGAATATACGATTTGCTCCATTTCTTTAAGCAAATCATCCATACTCAACCCTTTGGCTTTGGTTATATCTTCTAACGAAAGCTTACGGTCGATATTCTGAATGATGTAGAGTTTAAGTGCCGAGTTGACCCCGGTAGACTTCACAACTAAATCATCGGGGCGAATGATATCGTTTTCTTTGACATATTTATCGATAAGATCGATAAATTCGCCTCCGTATTTTTTGGCTTTTCCTTCTCCTACTCCGTGTACATTAGAAAGCTCCTCAAAGGTAATAGGATACTTCAGAGCCATATCTTCGAGCGAAGGGTCCTGAAAAATCACAAAAGGAGGTAGTTTTAGTCGGGTAGCTACTTTTTTGCGTAAATCTTTTAGATAGCTCATGAGTCGCTCATCTGCAGTAGCCGTACTTCTGGAAGCCGATATAAAGGTTTCGTCATCAGCCTCACTATATTGATGATCTTCGGTCATCATAAAAGAAGAGGGATTTTTAAGGTATTCTTTTCCTTTGTCAGTCATCTTGATTACACCATAGGTCTCAATATCTTTTGACAAATACCCCTCGACCAATACCTGACGAATCAATGCCATCCAATATTTGTCGTCAAAATTTTTTCCTTTTCCGAAAATGAAATTACTATCTGCTTTGTGCGCCTTTATCGTAGCGTTTACTTTTCCGACCAAAATATAAACCAATTCTTTGGTTTTGAATATTTCTCCGGTTTCTCGCACAGCATCCAATAAAAGCACCACCTGATCTTGAGCCTCTATTTTATTTTTAGGATGGCGAACGTTATCGTCCATATCAGCTCCTTCACCTGTTTCAGAATCAAATTCTTCGCCGAAATAATGTAATAAGAACTTACGTCTTGACATCGATGTTTCTGCATAAGCAACCACCTCTTGAAGCAATGCATAACCGATTTCTTGTTCCGCCACCGGCTTGCCTGCCATAAATTTTTCTAATTTTTCTATATCTTTATACGAATAAAAAGCTACACAATGTCCCTCACCTCCATCTCGCCCTGCTCGTCCGGTTTCCTGATAATAACTCTCTAACGATTTGGGTATATCATGATGAATGACAAAGCGAACATCTGGCTTGTCAATTCCCATTCCGAAAGCAATAGTAGCCACCACTACGTCTACTTCTTCCATCAAAAACATATCCTGATGTCTTGCTCGGGTCTTTGCGTCTAAACCAGCGTGATAAGGTACAGCAGAAATTCCGTTTACCTGTAAAACCCGTGCAATTTCTTCTACTTTTTTACGGCTTAGACAATAGATTACTCCCGATTTACCTTTTCGTTGTTTTACAAAACGGATAATATCAGATTCAACATTTTTAGTCTTTGGTCGTACCTCATAGTACAAATTCGGTCTATTGAACGATGCTTTATAAGTATCTGCATCAGGCATCTCAAGATTTTTAAGAATATCTTCCTGTACTTTGGGCGTAGCAGTAGCCGTAAGCCCAATAATAGAGATGTCTCCGAATTGGGTTATAATACTTTTTAGGTTTCTATATTCTGGACGAAAATCGTGCCCCCATTCTGAAATACAGTGTGCCTCATCAATGGCAGCAAATGAAATGTTTTGGCTTTTTAAGAAATTCACATATTCCTCTTTGATTAAGGATTCGGGAGCCACATACAAAAGCTTTGTAATCCCTGCCTGAATGTCTTGTTTTACTTGATTGACTTCGGTTTTGGTCAACGAAGAGTTCAAGACATGAGCTATACCCGGATTAGACGATAAGCTTCGAATCGCATCCACCTGATTTTTCATCAATGCAATGAGCGGAGAAACCACAATAGCTGTACCCTCTAAAACCAACGCAGGTAATTGATAACATAACGACTTCCCTCCTCCGGTAGGCATAACCACAAAAGTGTTTTTACCACTTATTATACTGTTAATTACCTGCTCCTGCAAGCCTTTAAACTGGCTAAAACCAAAATATTTTTTCAGTTCTTTGTGTAAGTCAATTTCAGTTGAATTCATTCTAATTAAAACTAATTTTTACGTAAGTTTGTACATTATAAAGATAAGACTTCTTTTTGATACCTACAAAACTTTAAGCAATTTAGAACTTTGGCAACACAAAAAAATATTTTATCAATAGCTAAAGACGTTATCCTCTCAGAAGGCACGTCAATTAATAATTTAGCTAACTTAATTGATAGTGAATTTGTTAAGGCTACTCAAGCTATACTCGACACAAAAGGAAAAACCATTATCACCGGTATCGGGAAGAGCGCCATTATCGCTCAGAAGATTGTAGCTACACTCAATTCTACAGGTACTCCTGCTCAGTTTCTGCATGCCTCAGAGGCTATTCACGGAGATTTAGGGATGATACAGCCCGATGATATTGTGGTTTGTATCTCCAAAAGCGGAAATTCTCCTGAAATAAAAGTGGTGGCTCCACTCATCAAAAACTTCGGAAACATCCTTATCGGAATGACAGGTGATACAGAATCGTTTTTAGCCAAGCAATCAGACTTTATATTGAATACTTATGTAGAACGCGAATCTTGCCCAAATAATCTGGCACCAACCAACAGCACCACAGCTCAATTGGTTATGGGAGATGCGCTGGCAGTTTGCTTGATGAGCCAAAGAGGGTTTACTGCCAATGACTTTGCTAAATACCACCCCGGAGGAGCTTTGGGTAAAAAACTATTGTTTAGAGTAAAAGATATGCTTGACACCGAGAATAGGCCACAAGTAAGCCCCGAAGCAAGTATAAAAGATGTTATCGTAGAAATTTCTGAAAAACGCTTGGGAGTTACTGCCGTGATAGAAAACAATATCCTTATCGGAATCGTTACAGACGGAGACATCAGAAGAATGCTCGAGAAACACGATTACTTTTTGGGAATTACCGCTCGAGATATTATGACCAAAAACCCAAAAACGATTGCCTTAGATGATATGGTTGTGGATGCTTTAAACCTGATGGAAAACTTTTCTATCACTCAACTGATAGTGCTCCAAGATGACCAATATAAAGGAGTAATTCACTTACACGATATTTTAAAAGAAGGAATTGTAGGATGACAAAAAAGAGTGAGTTAGGAGAAATGTCATTTTTAGATCACCTTGAATCTTTAAGGTGGGTACTAATCAGAAGCACCTTGGCAATTGTCATTGGTGCGGCGATTTCGTTTTTCTTTATGGATTTTATTTTTGACGTAATCATCTTTGGCCCCAAAGACCCCAACTTTATTACCTATCGTTTCTTTTGTGAGTTAGGGCAGTTTTTTGGCGCAGATGAAGGGCTTTGCATCACCGAGCTAAACTTTGAAATCCAGAGTCGAAAAATGGGCTCTCAGTTCTCAACGGCTATCTGGATGGGAATTACAGCAGGTTTTATCATCGGATTTCCGTTTATATTATGGGAAGTATGGAAGTTTATCCGTCCGGCGCTATACGAAACAGAAAAGAAAAATGCCAAATGGTTTATTATTGCAGCTTCTTTCTTGTTTTTTGTAGGCATTCTTTTTGGATACTTTATGTTGGCTCCTCTATCTATCAACTTCTTAGGAAACTTTTCTGTGAGTGAGCAAGTAAATAACGAATTTGACATCGACTCCTATATCGGAACCGTAAAGACGTGTGCTTTGGCTTCAGGGCTTATTTTTGAACTCCCAATACTGATGTATTTTTTGGGTAGACTGGGAGTTGTCGATGCGCCTGCTTTACGAAAATACAGAAAAATAGCCATCGTACTGATTCTTATTATCGCCTCTATCATCACTCCGCCCGATGTAGTCAGCCAGATTGTAGTGGCTATTCCGCTGCTGATTTTATACGAAATCAGTATTTATATCGTAAAATGGGTCACTAAAGACAAATAAATTTTGGGTCTGACTATTCTTTAGCACAGACCCAAGGCTTACTTTTCTTATGTTAGATAAATCAAATGATTTCTTCTGAAGTAAAATGCAGTTTTACAGACGGATACTTTTGTTGGGCCATCTGAATCGAGAATTCTGAATCGGCCAAAAACACCAATTGTCCTGATTTATCAGTAGCCATAAACTTTTGCTTTACCCGAACAAACTCTTTAAACTCTTCGTTCTTCGGATCTTCCGGACGCACCCAACACGCCTTAAAAGCAGGAAAATTCTCATAGGTGCATTTAGCACCATATTCGTGTTCCAAACGATATTGAATGACCTCATATTGCAAAGCTCCTACAGTTCCTATTACTTTTCGCCCGTTCATTTCTAAGGTAAAAAGCTGAGCTACTCCTTCATCCATGAGTTGGTCGATTCCTTTCTCAAGTTGTTTTGATTTCATCGGGTCTGCATTGTTGATATAGCGAAAATGCTCCGGAGAAAAATTCGGAATACCTCTAAAGTGCATCATTTCTCCTTCTGTTAAGGTATCACCAATTTTAAAGTTCCCCGTATCGTGCAACCCAACAATATCACCTGCATACGAAATATCAACAATTTCTTTCTTTTCGGCAAAAAAAGCATTCGGAGAAGCAAACTTTAGCTTTTTTCCTAAACGAACATGCAAATAGGGTTTATTTTTTTCGAATGTCCCAGAAACCACCTTAATAAAAGCCAAACGATCTCTATGTTTGGGGTCCATATTAGCATGGATTTTAAAAACAAATCCAGAAAACTTATCTTCGTGAGGATCTATCAATCGGGTATCTGATTCTTTGGGTCTTGGCGAAGGAGCAATTTCGATAAAACAATCCAAAAGCTCACGAACACCAAAATTATTCAATGCCGACCCAAAAAACACAGGCTGCAATTTAGCCTCTAAATACTCTTCTCGGTTAAAGTCAGGATACACCTCTGATACAAGTTCTAGTTCTTCTCGCAGTTTTTGTGCGGGTTTTTCTCCTACAATTTTATCTAATTCTGGGTTACTCAAATCAGTAAACGAAATCGTTTCTTCGATATCTTTTCGGCTATCTCCGGTAAAAAGATTAATGTTTTTTTCCCAAATATTATAAATCCCTTTAAAGTCATAGCCCATCCCAATTGGGAAGCTCAACGGTGTTACTCGTAGGTTAAGTTTTTGCTCTACTTCATCCATCAAGTCAAAAGCGTCTTTTCCTTCTCTATCGAGCTTGTTAATAAAAACAATCATCGGGATGTTTCGCATACGACATACTTCTACTAGTTTTTCTGTCTGTTCCTCTACCCCTTTTGCCACGTCAATCACAACAATCACACTATCTACTGCCGAGAGGGTTCTAAAGGTATCTTCTGCAAAGTCTTTATGCCCGGGCGTGTCAAGTATGTTTATTTTCTTGTTTTTATAATTAAAGGCCAAAACCGAAGTCGCCACCGAAATACCCCTTTGTCTTTCGATTTCCATAAAATCAGACGTAGCACCTTTTTTAATCTTATTGTTTTTTACCGCTCCTGCTTCTTGGATCGCTCCTCCGAACAATAATAATTTTTCTGTAAGGGTAGTCTTTCCGGCATCTGGGTGAGCAATCACTCCAAATGTGCGTCTTTTGTTTATTTCGTTTATAAAATTCATAGCTTTTTTCTAAAGAGTTGCAAAAGTAATGGTTTTGTATGAAAGGTAAAAAAGAATGGCTAAAGTATTTTTAAAGAGATTCTTAACCTATTAATAAATTTTTTTTGATTAAATTTGCCTTTATTCACTCACTATAATTGAATACGAAAGCTCAAGACAGCAAGTACTGACTTGCTGTAATTATGTTTAAAGCAAAATAATTTATAAATTTTCGTCACAGGACAGTACTCAAAAAAAATGAGCTTTATTTTAAAAAAAGTATGAAATGGCAACAGATAAAAAAAGACTCTTTAAAGGCATACGATTTCTTGCTATTTCGCTTCCTTTGCTGTTTATTGGCCCGGCAGTAATTCATAGCTCGTTCAAAAACAAAGAACATGACTGGTATTATGCAGTGTTAAGCTTGGGACTCATATTTTGTATTCTCGGAATGTACCTTATTTTTAAAGGCGTAAACACTATGGTAAAGGGGCTTTTTAATGACTAAGATGTTAACTAATCAAAAATACCTCAACAGCGTACAAAAGCAATTTGTTTACTACAAAACACTTGCCGAAAAAGCCATTGAGCAGATTAATGAAGAGCAACTTTTTGTAACTCTCAAAGATCAAACCAACAGTATTGCTGTAATTATAAAACACCTTAGCGGAAATATGCTTTCTCGTTGGACTGACTTTTTGATTTCAGACGGAGAAAAGCCAACGAGAAACAGAGATGATGGGTTTATAAATACGTATAAAACCAAAGAAGAAGTCCTTCAAAACTGGAATGAGGGTTGGAAATGTTTCTTTAACGCTCTTAATAATTTAGAACCCGAACACCTCTGGCAAATCATCTACATCAGAAACGAAGGACACTCAGTATTAGAAGCCATTAACAGACAGCTTGCTCATTATTCGTATCATATCGGGCAGATAGTATTTTATGCCAAAATCTTAAAAACCACACAGTTGGAAAGCCTTTCGATTCCGAAAATAAATCAAATGAATATAATGCACATAAATTTGCTGCTGACAAACAAATATAAAACTTTACAGACGAAGAAATAAAACGATTAACATGAAAAAAATCATTCTATTTTCAGGCATATTATTCCTTACCTCCTGCTATCAACAAGAGCGAAATTGTACAGATTTCAAAACCGGAAAATTCAAATTCGAATACGAAATAGAAGGACAAACAAGAGTGACCTATTTCGAGCGAAGAGATAATCTTGAAATCGAAAATTTTGAAGGAAGAGTCGACTCTTCTTACGTACGCTGGATCAATGATTGCGAATATGTTCTACAAAAAATGAACCCAAAAAACAGACATGAAAGAAAAGGTGTACACATGAAAATACTCACCACCACAGACAATTCTTATACATTTGAGTTCAATATGGTTGGCGATACGCACAAGCAACAAGGCGTAGTAGTCAAACTTGAAGATTAAAAAACCACACAAAAGCAGTCTAAAACAGACGGCTTCTTTGTGTGGCTTAATAAGCAAAAACATATTTCAAGAATGCTGTCAGAGCTTTTTAATTACTGCTGAACCACCGGAAACTCTAAGTTTGACACAATCTTTACTGTGTTACCTATAAAATCAGGGGCAAATTTAGGCCCTATCTTAAAATCAGAGCGATTTAGCTTTCCTTTTATCGTAAAGCCATGGGTTTTTACGTTGTTCATCGGATTGATAACACTCCCGTTATAAAACGCTGTTAAAGTCACTTTTTTGGTCACCCCATGCATGGTCAAATCTCCTTCTAATTGGTGTTCTTTGTCTTTTATATGCTTTATCGAAGTAGAAACAAACTTGAGCTCCGGATGTTTTTTTGCATCAAAAAAATCAGCTGATTTCAAATGATTATCACGATCAGTAACTCCGGTGTTAATCGAGTTTGTTTGAGCAGTCACCACCAATTTAGCATCAGACATATCTTCTTTTGTAAAGCTAAGCTGGACGTTAAAGTCTGTAAAGTCTCCTTCGACAAACGAAATTGACATATGCTCTACGCTAAACCCAAGTTTAGAATGATACGGGTCATTCTCTAAGGTTTGAGCAGTAATCCAACCAGACACTGCTAAGGCTACTAATAATAATACTTTTTTCATATTTATATCTTTAAGGTTAAACATTCATGCACGAGTATGCTGTTTTTCAAACACATACTCACATCAAAGATACCAAAAAATTATTACAAGTCAGGAATACACGTAGTATTAACTATAAAAACGTGCGAAAAATTCTCTAGCATCTGTATCAAAACTTGGTGATTGGAGCAGCTCAAGAGTACGTTTGCTTACCAATTCGAAATCTTCTTGGGTAAAGTCATCACCAAAGTTTTCTTTACAGAAATTACCGATTGTCCCTAAAACCAATTGCATTTCGTCTTGCGAAACATCTTGGGTCTGGAGATGTCGTTGGCGAATCATATAAGCTGCTGTCCAACAAGCAATTTCTATAACAGTATCATAAGCGACTTGCCCATTCTGGTCGGTTGATTTATCAAGAAAATGATTCATTTGACTATAAATCATTTCCTGTACGCTCATATTTTGCATAATAATTATTTTTTAAAGAACATCTCCGGGAGACCTTCTTCTGGTTTTATATTCAGAATATTTATTTTATAAAAAGCTTTCAAAAAGCCGGTACCGTATCCGTAAAACTGAATAGCAACGGCATAAACCGACAGTAACCCTATTTTTAGGCTTTTGTATCGGATAGTCGCCAACAAAAAGCAAAAAAAGAAATACCAACCATAGGCTATCAAGAAAAATGGAAAATCAAAAATAGCCAGTAAAATCGAAATTACAAATCCCATCACAAACAAACTCGGAAAAAAAAACGTGGTTTTGATATACTTCGGATGCGACTTGTTGAGAATTACTCGGGCTTTGCCAAATTTATGTACCTGAACAAAAAACTTATCCCAACTGATTCGGCGTTTGTGATAGACTTTTATGTTGCTAAAAAGTCTCGTTTCAAAACCTAAATCCCACAAGCGTATTGCCAAATCAGGATCTTCTCCCGGATGTACATTTCCGAATCCGCCCGAGGCTTCGAATGCTTTTTTAGAAATTCCCATATTAAAACTACGGGGCTGAAACTTAGTCAATCGCTCTGTAGCTCCTCTTATTCCTCCTGTGGTTACCACCGAAGTCATCGCAAAGTTGATGGCTTTCTGAATATCCGAAAAGCTACGACCTGCATCATCTACACCTCCGAAACAATCTACATAATCTGCTGTTAAAGATTTTGTGACCTCCGAAAGATAATTTTCAGGCAAAATACAATCAGAATCCAAAATAATAAAATAATTCCCTTGAGCATTCTTCATTCCGAAATTCCGCGAATTTCCAGGTCCAGAATTGGGTTTGTAAAAATAAGATATAACAAGATTAGGGTGCTTTTCAATAACCGATTTACAGTCTATACTAGAGCCGTCTTCTACAATCACTACTTCAAAATCTTGATCAACATCTTGCTTAGTCAAGCTTTCTAATAGCTCATCGATTTCTTCCGGACGGTTATAAACAGGTATGATTAAAGACAGTTTAAAGCCCTTCTTAACCTCATCAAAGGGGAGAAACGAATCAACTGTATAATTACTCTCTGTTTTCAAGTCTTTTAAATTAAATTCTCTTTCAATAACTATATAAGTTCCTCCTTCGCAGGGGTTTGGGGAGGCTAATCCTTCTGCCCCATTAGCATGAGGTAGGCTTTCAGGAATTCGTCTATCTCGCCATCCATCACCGCATCTACATCGCTTGATTCATAGCTTGTACGAACATCTTTTACAAGTTTATACGGATGCATCACATAGTTTCTGATTTGCGAGCCCCATTCGATTTTCATCTTTCCGGCTTCAATATCAGCACGTTGCGCAAGGCGCTTGTTTAATTCGATTTCGTATAACTGAGACTTTAACATTTGCATAGCTCGCTCTCGGTTATCGTGTTGTGAGCGAGTTTCTGAACATTGAATCTGAATTCCGGTGGGCTTGTGCAAAAGTTGCACTTTGGTTTCTACCTTGTTTACGTTCTGTCCTCCTGCTCCACTCGATCGAGCTGTAGTAATCTCAATATCTGCAGGGCTTATTTCAATTTCTATCGAATCATCTACTAACGGATATACATACACCGAAGCAAACGAAGTGTGGCGTTTGGCGTTGCTATCAAAAGGCGAAATCCTAACAAGCCTATGTACGCCATTTTCTCCTTTGAGGTATCCAAAAGCAAAGTCGCCATCAAACTCCAGAGTTACCGTTTTTATGCCTGCTACATCGCCTTCCTGAAAGTTTAGTTCCTTGATTTTGTAGCCATTATTCTCGCCCCACATCAAATACATTCGCATAAGCATCGATGCCCAATCATTACTTTCTGTTCCTCCTGCACCTGCTGTGATTTGCAAAACAGCACTCATATTATCTCCTTCGTCAGAAAGCATGTTTCTAAATTCGATATCCTCAAGATGTTTAATGGTGAGCCTATATTGCTCCTCTACTTCTTCTTGTGTCAGCCCTCCTTCTTTATAAAACTCATAGGCCAATTGCAATTCGTCAGAAAGAGCAACTGCTTTTTGGTAATCTGCTACCCATTTTTTTTCGGTTCTTAGGTTTTTTACCACAAGTTCGGCTTCTTTTGGGTTGCTCCAAAAGTCGGGTGCAAAGGTTTTTTCTTCTTCGTTGGTTATCTGAATGCGTTTTCGCTCAATATCAAGATAACTCTCTAAGGCAGCCACTCGTTGCACGATGTCTTTTATGTTGTCTGTGGTTATCATTTATTTGTCTTAATGTCAAATGTAAATGCCGAATGTCTGTTATGACATTGCAACTTTAAGTGTTATAGACCTAAAAAGGTAAATTAGGCATTCCTTCTTTGGCAACAGCTGCCAGTTCTGCTTCGTTAATGGTTGTTGCTCTTTCAATCGCCTTATTCAATACGGTAACCAAATAATCTTCGAGTTGCTCATTATCTTCCATTAACGTTTGATCTATCGAAATATTTTTGATTTTTCGGTTGGCGGTCATCGTTACATTAAGCAATCCGTCTGAGCTTTGCTCATCGATCAATACCGTATCAAGTCTTTTTTTAGTTTCTTCAATCTTTTTTTGGGCTTCTTTGAGCTTGCCCATCATTCCCATTAAATCTCCAAACATAATTTATTATTTTTTGAATCACAAAAAAATAGAAGTTTAAAGCTTAAAATTATAACCCTAATTTTTGTAGTACACTTTCTCCTATAATTTGTATTAATAAAGGTTTCTGCACCTTATCATAAGTAATATATTTCCACTGGTGGTTAGTATATTCATCGGCAACAGCAATCATCGTGTCGGTTCCGCTTATCAGAAATGCGTTCCTATTGGGCTCATATATTACTGTTTTCTCAGGCAAATTAGCCTTCAAATTAGCCTCCATATCTTTAATGTCAAAGTCAGAGAGTTGAGTTTCAAATATCATTCGTATCGAGGCTTCATAAGTAATCAATACTACTTTTTTAGCTTCAACTTCTTTTATTTCAGAATAGTTCATCTTTACGGTCGGGTGCACAAAACGAATCCTTAATTGTTCATTCTGAAATGATTTATCCATAAAATCATACATCTGCTCTCGGGGCACTATTTCAAATATTCTTGGGTAGGTAGCATCCAAAATCGCATCAAAATCCATATTATACGATGCCTCATACATCGTTTCGGCTCCTTTTTTCATAGCTTCTGTGGTTTGTGCAAAGAGGCCGACTCCGATAAAAAAGAATAAAACAGCAAATTTATTTTTCATAGTTTTGAATGATATAAATTATTAAACCAGTTTGTATAGCCAAATCTGTTAGCGACCAAAAATCATACCCACTTAAAATCTTGGGTCGGGAGTTTTTCTTTTTTCCCATTTAATGTCCTGAAGCATAGATGATTTGATTCCGATAAAAAAGCCCCAATGCGTATGAACTCCGGTCGGCACCCACGAAAAGTCCATGCGCCAGCTGAGCAAATCTCTTTCGAAACGCAACTGAGTAAAGGTAACTCCTTGTTGCACAAAGTCATATCCGGTCGAGACCCCTACTTTCCATTTATCGGTCAAATCCACATTACCGGAGACCATCAAGGAGTTGGATACAATTTCGTTTTGCCGAGCATTGTTGGCATAGGTTAACGAGTAAGCCAGTCGCAAATCCCAAGGGATTTTCAAATTATAAAAATCGCCTACATTCGAAGTATTACTTTGTTCTTCTCTGCCTCGATTCCTTCTGTTTGACTCCATATCTGAGCCAAATAAATCATCTTCTCGACCTCCGTTTCTTTCTCCTTGCTCATTATTTCCCATAGAGCTTCGCCTTTCGAAATCGGTACTCGAAAAAGAATAGTTTAACGTAAAGTTTGCACTTGCCAGTCTGAAAAGACTTCCGCCGTTTTCAATATTAAATTTATCTATCCTACGATTAGCATTATTCAAGGCATACGGGTCTAATTGAGCCCTCAAGTTAACTCCCAGTTTTCCGTCCATAAGCGTAGTTCCGGCATTTACATTAACTATATCCCACCTTAGAGAATCTGCTGCCAGATTATATCTTGTCGAAAAGTTTAAGGCATTTAATAACATGAGCTTCTTAGGTTCTGTTTTGGTCGAGTCTCTTTCTCTTACTTTGGCCTCAAAAGTATTGGCTAAATTAAACCCAATACTACTGGCATACACATTGCCCGGAGCTCCGTAGAGTCCTCCTTCAAAACGGGTATATTCTCGCATGGTAGTTCCCATAGCGTCAATAGGATACTCGTCATAATACTGTTCGAAACTCGGGGAATAGTTATATGACATGGCCGGTCTTACCGTATGCCGCAAGCCTTGTATTTTTTTATCTTCTCCGAAATCGAATGTTCCGTAAACTGTTGTCCCTACGCTGGTCGAGAAATTATAGGTTCTGAAAGCGTCAAAACCGTTAATATTGATAATGGAATCCCTGTCGGTTGCGAAGTCACGCTGCTTTCTGATGGTATTCATCGTCCAGACTTCGTTATAATTAAACGAAAGCGGAATACTGAAATATTTAAGTACTTTAAAATTCGTGCTAATCGGAATCTGGTGTTGCATTCCTGTTCTTCCGTCTTGAAACATCTCAGGCGTAAAAAACAACGAATCGGTAGTAGTATAACTATTTTTTGCATTCAAATTATATTGAAAGTTGATGTTTTTGATAATCCCTTTTTTGCTTTCGTCTCTTGAGGCAAACGGATAAATCCTATCTACACTCATCTGTAAAGTAGGCAAGGTCATATCAATACGCTGTGTTTGCGTATTCTGCGAATGCGTAGCTGTAACCGAGAGGTTTACCTGAGGAATCGAGTTGAATGTTTTAGAATGGCTCACCGATGAGCTCATCGTGTTGTTCATACGCGAACTCACATTCACCTGATTGATTGAATTCTGAAAATACGTACTGCTACCCATATTTACCGAAGCCGAAAACCTTGAGCTCGGGCTTGACTTTTGATCCTGCTGATGACTCCACTGAATGTTATAGATTCTTGTTTTAGAATAATCAGGGAAACCCCGTTGGCTATTGATTAGGTTTTCTATCCTTACGTTAGCATTTCCTCTAAATTTATACCGCCAAGCATAACTTGATTCAAAGCGAAGTCCGTAACTTCCGTTGGTATAATAATCTCCTAAAACAGCCAAATCATAATTATCAGACAGCGCCAAATAATAACCTCCGTTTTGCAAAAAATAGCCTTGGGTGTTACTCTCTCCGAAAGTGGGCACAATAAAACCCGAAGTGTTTGTGGTAGTGGTCGGAAAAAATGCAAACGGAAGCCCCACCGGAGTCGGAACATCCATAATGACCATATTAGTAAGCCCTACTACTACTTTCTCGCCGGGTACCATTTTAAGCTTTCGCGAATGAAAATAATATTCCGGATTATCAATATCGGCTGCGGTCGTAAAAAAGGCATCTTTCATATAATATACCGAGTCGTTTTCTTTTTTGGTAATGGCTGCTTTTATGTTCAGCTCACCTTGCTGGGTTCTTGAGCCATGCACCAAAGCTTTTCCAGTATCAAAATTAAAGCGCAACGAATCAGGCTCTACCACATTTGTTCCTTGAGTGAATTTAGGAATTTGCGTATAAACTCCAGCAGTATCAACGATACCCTTAGCATAAACCTCATTTTTATTTCGATCAATAATAATAATCCCGGCCTCAATCTCCATATCCTGATACTTGATCTTAGCTTCGTTATAGAGCGTAGAGGTATTCGTTTTAAGGTTGTTGTGATTTCTATCTTTGGCAGAGCGATAAATAATGGCTTCGAGAGCACCTTTTTTAGGCTTGATAGAATCTAAAGAAACTTCGATTGTTTCTTCTTGAAGTGGTTGTGACAGAGCCACCTTTGTCGTATCGTTAATTTGCTCAGAAGGGGTTTCTATATTTATTCTTGTAGGAAATTCTTGCGAATGCAACGCCACAGAAAACATACAGAAGAAAAATGTCCAAAAAACGATATGAAATAACTTTGTTCGCAAAGGTTTTAGTTCTATTTTTGTAAAATTATGGCTTAATTTTTGAACACGGCAAACTTACGTATATTTTTTAGCAAAATTATAGCTTTAGCAAAATTATACCATATTTAATTCAATTTATATGATGTGCAGAATGAATATAAAATCAAAGTTTTTTTTACTTTTACTTGCTTGTTTTTTGTTTAATTCTCTAGGAGTATCGGCTCAAAAACAAGAAAAGTTTTTAGTAGTACTTGATGCAGGGCACGGAGGAAAAGATCCGGGAGCTATCGGCAACGGAGTAAAAGAAAAAGATATTACTTTGGCAGTAACTTTAAAAGTAGGTAAATTATTAGAAAAGCACAACGACTTTCAAGTAGAATACACCCGCAAAACTGACAAGACATTAGCTCTCGACGAAAGACCTAAGCTTGCCAATAAAATAAATGCCAATATATTCGTATCTATTCATTGTAATTCAGTCGGCAACCCACGACCTTTTGGGACAGAAACTTTCGTATTGGGTATTTCTAGGGACAAAGAGAACCTCGAGGTAGCCAAACGAGAAAACTCGGTTATCTTCTTGGAGGAGAACTATCAAGAAAAATACCAAGGCTATGACCCTAACAACCCTGAATCGGTAGTGGGAATGATGTTGCTGCAGGGCGAATATAAAAACCAAAGTATTAATCTGGCCAGCTCTATCCAAAAGGATTTTACTAATCGCTTAAAGCGAAATAACAGAGGAGTAAAAGAAGCGGGGTTTTTGGTATTGAGATATTGTGCTATGCCTAGTGTGTTAATAGAGCTTGGGTTTATTTCAAACAAAGAAGAAACGGCTTACCTAACATCTGAAAAAGGTCAGAACGAGCTGGCAGAGTCTATTGCAAAGGCCATTCTTTCGTATAAAAATAATTATTATTCATATTCTGAACCTTTTGATTATTCTTTGATAGAAAACCCTGCTATCACCTCAAGTGAAACAGCTAATACTGCCAACGAAACTGTGAATGCCAATCAAGCGGTTTTTAAAGTTCAAATTTCTGCTAGCGGAACAAATCTAGAAACCAAACCTCAAAATTTCAAAGGGTTGTCTTCTATCTCAAAAGCTAAAACAGGAAATCTTTATCGCTATTATTATGGTCAGACAAACAGCTATCAGACCGCGCAAAACTTACTCAAACAAGCCAAAGAAAAAGGCTATGGCGATGCCTATATAGTCGCTTTCAAAGCAGGACAACAAGTCAGAGTAGCTGATGTTATCAACTAATTTAGAAAGAATCTAAAAGCTCTACTATCAAATATTATTTTAAATTTGCCCTAAAATTATAACATTTTGAAACTAACCAGAGAAATAAAGACCGCCATATTAGTAATCGTATCCATTCTATTGTTTATATGGGGATATAGTTTTCTGAAAGGAAAAGACTTATTCAATTCGTATACAACTTTTTATGCTGTATATGACAACGTAGAAGGACTTTCTGGCTCTGCACCTGTAACCCTCAACGGCCTTAACATCGGAAAAGTGAGCGGCATACAAATTAACAATCAAGGTAATCTGGTTGTAGAAGTTCAGGTAAGAACAGATTTTCCTATATCGGCTACCAGCCATCTGCAAATTTATGAGCCCGGATTTATCGGCGGAAAGCAAATTGCTGTGGTGCCTGATTTGACCAATAGCACCCTGGCTAAAACAGGGGACACCTTGCAAAATCAAGTACGCTTAGGAATGCTATCTAAGGTAGGTGACCAGCTCGCGCCTCTACAGACAAAAGTAGAGAGCACGATTGTTAGTGCAGATAGTCTGCTCACTAATTTTAATTCGCTGCTTGACACAAAAAATAAAGAGAACCTTTCGATAGCTGTAGCAGAACTTAGCCAAACCATGAAAACACTTAACGAGGCCTCTAAAACACTTAATACCATATTGGCTTCTAATCAACAAAATATAGACGGAGTGATGGACAACCTCAATATCACTACCCTTAATTTTGCAAAAATATCCGATTCGCTTGCTCAAGCTGATTTAGGAAAAGCGGTAAAAAACTTAGAGGGCACGCTCAACAACATCGACAAAATGATTGCCGAGATGAACTCTGGACAAGGCACCCTGGGTAAAATAATAAAAGACGAAGAATTATACGAAAACCTAACTGGGGCATCCAAAGAACTAGAGCTTTTGCTACAAGACGTAAGACTCAACCCTACTCGATATGTAAATATTTCGGTGTTCGGCAAAAAAAATAAGCCGTATGTAGCCCCCGAAGAATAACTTTTGATATATGATGAATATTATACCCAATATCCTGTTTGTTTTACTCTTGGTTCTCGGAGTTGGTTTTTTCGTGAAAAACATCAAATTACTCATCCGCAATATCAGGCTGGGGCGAGACGTCAACAGAACCGACAACCCAAAAGCTCGTTTCAAAAATATGCTACTGGTGGCTTTTGGTCAGAAAAAAATGTTCAAAAAGCCAGTGCCGGCTTTACTGCACTTTGCCATTTATGCAGCATTTCTTATCACACAAATTGAACTGATTGAAATTATAATTGACGGAATATCGGGCTCGCACCGGGCACTAAAACCTTCATTAGGAGGTTTTTATACTTTCATCATTAGCTTTATCGAAATATTATCAGTATTGGCCTTGATAGCTACTATCATATTTCTTTCTCGCAGAAACTTATTAAAGCTACCTCGTTTAAATAAAAAAGAACTTCTGGGCTGGCCTAAAAAAGATGCCAACTTGATTCTGATTATGGAAATCATTTTGATTGCTTGTATCTTCACCATGAACGGCACTGACGAAGTGCTCTATAATATGGGGCAATCACATTTTGAAGGTCAAGGCAGTTTTGGCTTTGCCGTAACCCAGCACTTAGGACCTACTATATTTGGGTCACTTTCCCAAGGTACTTTGGTCGTATTAGAACGAGTGGGTTGGTGGGGGCACCTTGTGATGGTGCTGGCCTTTTTGAATTATCTGTATTATTCAAAACACCTACACATCTTGCTTGCTTTCCCTAACACCTATTTCTCAGACTTAAACCCGTTAGGAAAATTCGAAAACAACTCTACCGTAACCAGCGAAGTAAAGCTGATGATGGACCCCAATGCAGATCCGTTTGCTGCTCCTGCTCCTGACGAAAATGCGGCCCCGGTTAAATTCGGAGCCAGTGATGCCACAGACCTGAATTGGTTTCAGCTTCTTAGCGCTTATAGCTGTACCGAATGTGGTCGATGTACAGAAGCCTGTCCTGCTAATATTACAGGCAAAAAACTATCGCCCCGCAAGATTATGATGGATACGCGCGACCGCATCGAAGAAATAGGCAAAAACATTAATCAAAACAAAGGTAAGTTTATAGACGACGGAAAACAATTACTCCATGACTATATCACCCCAGAGGAGCTTTGGGCGTGTACAACCTGTAATGCCTGTGTAGAAGAATGTCCGGTGAATATCAATCCACTTTCTATTATTATGGATATGCGTCAGTATCTGGTGATGGAGCAAAGTGCCGCACCGTCTGAACTTAACAATATGATGACCAATGTCGAAAATAATGGAGCTCCGTGGCAATATAACCAGATGGACAGGCTGAACTGGAAAGACGAAAATTAAACTATATTTTGAATGATGAATTTTAAATTTTGAATAAAAACAAAGCAATTTAAAATTCAAAACCTAAGATTTAAAATAATAAAAGATGATGCAAGTACCTACAATGGCAGAAATGATGGCTCAAGGCAAACAACCCGATGTTTTATTTTGGGTGGGTTGCTCGGGGAGTTTTGATGACAGAGCCAAAAAAATAACCAAAGCTTTCGTAAAACTCCTCAATCAAGCAAACGTATCTTTTGCCGTATTAGGAACAGAAGAAAGCTGTACCGGAGACCCTGCAAAAAGAGCAGGTAATGAGTTTTTGTTTCAGATGCAAGCCATGACTAATATCGAAGTGCTTAACGCCTATGAAGTAAAAAAGATCGTTACAGCTTGCCCACATTGCTTCAATACCATCAAAAACGAATATCCGGAACTGGGCGGAAAATATGAAGTATTACACCATACACAGTTCTTAAAATCGCTATTAGACGAAGGAAAGCTAACTATCGAAGGCGGAAAGTTTAAAGGAAAAAGAATCACTTTTCACGACCCATGCTACTTAGGCAGAGCCAATAACGTATATGAAGCACCAAGAGAACTCATCGAAAAACTCGACGCAGAACTTCTTGAGATGAAACGCTCAAAAAAGAACGGACTTTGTTGCGGGGCAGGAGGAGCGCAAATGTTTAAAGAACCTGAAAAAGGAAACAAAGACATCAACGTAGAACGCACCGAAGAGGCCATAGAAATACAACCTGACATTATCGCTGCCGGATGTCCTTTTTGCAACACCATGCTGACAGACGGAATCAAATTCAAAGAAAAAGAAGGCAACATCAAAGTGCTTGACGTAGCCGAACTCTTGGCCAATGCAAGTGATTTATAAATTTCGAATAAACCCTTAACATAAGTGCGTTTTATAAAAAAACACTATATAGATTATAAATTCTTTAGAAGCCTGTGCCAGATGTATTTTATCTGATACAGGCTTTTAAATTTAACATTAATCACAAAGAGAGTATATTCACTCGTTAAGAAAAACTTTGATTTAGCCCCGAATATAAAGAAATATTTTACGCTTAATATTCGTAACTTTGTCTGCAAATATCTTGACCTAAATTTTAAATTTAATTAATGAGTTTTCAAGTTGTATCAGAATACCAGCCTACCGGAGATCAGCCACAAGCTATAAATAAAATAAGCCAAGGTATTCTTTCGGGGGACAAATACCAAACGCTTTTGGGAGTTACTGGATCAGGAAAAACCTTTACAGTTGCCAATGTTATCCAAGAAGTACAACGACCAACTTTGGTACTGGCTCACAACAAAACTCTCGCAGCACAGCTTTATGCAGAATTCAAACATTTTTTTCCTAACAATGCCGTAGAGTATTTTGTTTCGTATTATGATTATTATCAACCTGAAGCCTATATTCCTGTTTCAGGCGTCTATATAGAAAAAGATTTATCAATCAACGAGGAACTTGAAAAAATGCGTTTGAGCACAACCTCTTCCCTACTCTCCGGAAGACGTGATGTACTCGTAGTAGCCTCAGTTTCGTGTTTGTATGGTATTGGAAACCCAGTTGAATTTCAGAAAAACGTAATTGAGCTTACTACCGGACAAAGCATTTCCAGGACTAAGCTATTACAAAGACTTGTGCAAAGTTTATACTCTCGGACCGAAGCAGAATTTACTCCCGGCAACTTCAGAATAAAAGGTGACATTGTTGAAGTTTTTTCCGCCTATTCTGATGAGGCTTTTCGAATTCATTTTTTTGGAGATGAAATTGAAGAAATAGAAACTTTTGACGTAAAGTCATCACTAAAAATCGACCGCCGCGAACGCATTACTATTTATCCTGCCAATATGTTTGTAACCTCGCCTGATATTCTAAAAGGAGCTATTTGGGAAATTCAACAGGATTTGGTCAAGCAAGTCGAATATTTCAAGTCTATCGGAAAGCATCTGGAAGCAAAACGTCTGGAAGAACGAACAAACTTTGACTTAGAAATGATTCGAGAATTGGGTTATTGCTCAGGAATCGAAAACTATTCGAGATACCTTGATCGGCGAGCCCCAGGCACACGACCGTTTTGTCTGTTGGATTATTTCCCGAAAGATTATCTGATGGTCGTAGATGAATCGCATGTCACCATTTCGCAAGTTCACGCGATGTATGGCGGAGACCGCTCACGTAAAGAAAATTTGGTCGAATATGGCTTTAGATTGCCAGCAGCTATGGATAATCGGCCACTTAAATTTGAAGAATTTGAAGCCATGCAAAATCAAGTTATCTATGTGAGTGCTACCCCGGCCGATTATGAACTTGAAAAATCAGAAGGCGTTTATGTAGAACAAGTCATTCGCCCTACCGGACTTCTAGATCCGGTTATTGAAGTGCGGCCAAGTGAAAATCAAATTGATGATCTTATCGAAGAAATTCAAGTAAGAGCCGATGCCGACGAAAGAGTCTTGGTGACTACCTTGACCAAACGAATGGCAGAAGAGCTCACAAAATACCTGACCAAAGTCGGGATCCGATGTCGTTATGTGCACTCCGATATTGATACCTTAGAACGGGTTGAAATTATGCAAGATTTACGTAAAGGACTTTTTGATGTGCTTATCGGGGTGAATCTTCTTAGAGAAGGACTTGATTTGCCAGAGGTTTCATTAGTAGCGATTATAGATGCCGATAAAGAAGGCTTTTTACGTAGCCATCGCTCCCTTACACAAACTGTAGGTCGTGCCGCTCGAAATATCAACGGAAAAGCTATTTTATATGCCGATAAAATCACCAACAGTATGCAGAAAACTATAGATGAAACCACTTATCGAAGAGAGAAACAAATAGCATACAACAAAAAGTACAACCTCTCTCCAACTCCATTAAATAAAGGTATTGATAATCCTTTAGCTAAAAGCCCTATTACTTCGGTACATTACGATTTGTCTGTTATCAACAAAAAAGAAGATTTATCTTTACTTTCTAAATCAGAAATCGACAAACGTATCAGAGAAAAAAGAAAAGCAATGGAAAAAGCAGCCAAAGAACTTGACTTTATTCAAGCAGCCAAATTGCGAGATGAGATAAAAAAACTACAATCTTTCTAAACCACTCTTATTTAATCAAACCAATAAGCCATAAGCTTATCCAAAATATTCCTTTTTGGAACAGAAATTGCATTTGTAAAATTCTATAACTTAACCATTTTATCATGAAAAAACTAATCATAATATCAGGACTCTTACTCTCACAACTATTTTTCGCTCAGGATGTTTCTAAAGAATTGACACGTTTTACAGAAGTAAAAATTTATGACCGAATTTCTGCCGAATTGATTTGGTCTAACCAAAATAAAATTGAAATCATAGGCTCTCGTAGTAGCGAAGTAGAAGTCTTACAAAAAAATGACGAATTAAAAGTCAGAATGCCTTTGACTAAGCTTCTTCAAGGAGAAAATATCTCTGTCAAGATTTATTTCACTGAAACTCTTGACGAAATTGAAGCCTTTGAAGGAAGCTTTATCACTGCTGAAAAACCTATAAAGGCAGAAGATTTAGAAATTACTGCCAAAGAAGGTGCAGAAATTCGCTTGGAAGTCCAGGTGGAAGAGCTTGACGTAAAAGTCGTTACCGGTGCAACTGTTACTCTTAACGGAAGCGTGTCTGGAGAAATGGAAGCCGACCTAAAAACAGGAGGAATTCTTAAAGCTCAAGATTTAACAACCAAACGAACCGAAATAACTATTAGTGCAGGCGGAGAAGCTGATGTTAACGCTACCGATTTTGTAAAGGCTAGAACAAGAGCAGGAGGAACAATCAACATCTATGAAAAACCTGCAAAAATTGATCAACAAACTTTTGCTGGCGGTACAATCAATCAAAAATAATCAAACAGCTACACATCTATCATCATAAATTACCGCGAACTTGCAATTGTCATCTATGATAAATTTCAAGTTATGCGGTAAATCGTTTTGAATCAGGTATAAATTTGAGCGAAACTTCACTACTGTTTTTTGATACATTAAAACTTAAAGTTATCTTTGCTTGCAAATTCAATATATTTATACCTCTAATGAAAGAACTACTTAAGAAATTCGAAAATAAACAGCCAGAAATTGTTTTTAACTGGAAAGATGCCCAAACCGATGCTGAAGGGTGGGCGGTAATTAACTCGCTAAGAGGTGGTGCAGCCGGAGGGGGAACCCGTATGCGAAAAGGATTAGACATGAACGAGGTGCTCTCGCTTGCTAAAACCATGGAAGTTAAATTTTCAGTAGCCGGACCAGCTATTGGTGGGGCAAAATCAGGAATTAACTTCGACCCGAATGACCCGAGAAAAGAAGAAGTACTCAAAAGGTGGTTTAAAGCAGTTGCTCCGCTACTCAAAAATTATTACGGAACAGGTGGCGATCTAAACGTAGACGAAATTCATCAGGTAATCCCGATGACAGAAGATTGTGGCATCTGGCATCCGCAAGAAGGCGTATTTAACGGCCATTTTAAAGCTTCGGAAGGAGAAAAAATAAACCGTATTGGCCAACTTAGAAATGGCGTTATAAAAGTAATCGAAAGCGAAAAATACTCACCGGATTTAAGTAAAAAATATACAATTGCCGATATGGTTACTGGTTTTGGGGTAGCTCATGCAGTAAAACATTATTATGACATTTATGGTGGTGATGTAAAAGGCAAAAAAGCAATAGTGCAAGGATTCGGAAACGTAGGAGGTGCTGCTGCTTTTTATCTCTCACAAATGGGAGTTAAGATAATTGGAATTATCGACAGAGACGGAGGAATCATTAACGAAAACGGATATACATTAGAAGAAATAAAAGAACTATACCGCAACCGAAACGGAAACAAATTAGTGGCTGAACAAATGATTTCGCCTGAACAAATCAATGAAAAAATCTGGAGTTTAGGTGCTCATATTTTTACGCCTTGTGCTGCTTCGAGACTGGTTACTCAAGAACAAGCCGACCAAATGATTGCCTCGGGACTTGAGGTTATCTCTTGTGGAGCTAACGTTCCCTTTGCAGACAAAGAAATTTTCTTTGGTTCAATTATGGAAGATGTGGATAGCAAAATCAGCCTTATTCCTGATTTTATCTCTAATTGCGGAATGGCACGTGTGTTTGCTTATTTTATGGAGAAAAAGGTTGAAATCAAAGATGAAGCAATTTTTGACGACATCTCTGATATCATCCGAAAAGCGATTCAAGATACTTATGATTTGGGTACTGAAAAGCAAAACATCTCAGCACGGGCTTTTGAAATTGCATTAAAACAGTTGGTATAAAACAACACTTTGATCAAGAAACTCTATAAAAAATCCCGCAATTGCGGGATTTTTTATGGATTATAATGTTTGCTTGAATTATTTTGCAATATTCACGGCTCTTGTTTCTCTGATTACCGTTACTTTTACTTGACCTGGGTAGGTCATTTCGGTTTGTATCTTCTGAGAAATTTCAAACGAAAGGTTAGCTGCTTTTTCATCTGATACTCTTTCGCTTTCTACTAAAACGCGAAGTTCACGTCCAGCTTGAATAGCATACGCATTTTTTACGCCCGGAAATCCGTAGGCAATGTTTTCGAGATCTTTCAAACGTTGAATATACGAATCCAGTACTTGTCGTCGTGCTCCTGGTCGTGCTCCCGAAATGGCATCACAAACCTGAACAATCGGAGAGAGCATGCTGGTCATTTCTATTTCGTCGTGGTGAGCTCCGATAGCGTTACAAATTTCTGGTTTTTCACCATATTTTTCAGCCCATTGCATTCCCAGAATAGCGTGAGGTAATTCACTTTCAGTTTCCGGAACTTTTCCTATATCGTGCAAAAGTCCGGCTCTTTTTGCCAACTTTGCATTCAACCCTAACTCAGCAGCCATAATCCCGCAGAGCTTGGCCACCTCACGAGAGTGATGTAATAAGTTTTGCCCGTAGGAGGAGCGGTATTTCATACGCCCAACTATCTTAATCAACTCCGGGTGCAGCCCATGAATTCCTAAATCAATAACGGTTCGTTTACCTACTTCGATAATTTCATCATCAATTTGTTTGGCTGTTTTGGTCACCACCTCTTCTATTCGTGCCGGGTGAATACGCCCGTCTGTCACTAATTTATGAAGAGCTAATCTGGCGATTTCTCTACGCACCGGATCAAAACAAGACAAGATAATAGCTTCAGGAGTGTCATCTACGATGATTTCAACTCCTGTGGCTGCTTCTAAGGCTCTGATGTTACGCCCTTCACGGCCAATAATTCTTCCTTTTACGTCGTCTGATTCTATGTTAAAAACTGACACACAATTCTCCACTGCTTCTTCTGTTCCTACCCGTTGAATTGTATTTATAATCACTTTCTTAGCTTCTTGCTGAGCCGTTAGTTTCGCTTCTTCTATAGTGCTCTGAATATGCGACATTGCCTCTGCTTTAGCTTCGGTTTTTAGGTTTTCGATAAGTTGTTCTTTGGCATCTTGAGCTGAAAGTCCAGCAATTACCTCAAGTTGTTCTACCTGACTTTTGTGTAGCCTATCTACTTCTTCTTGCTTTTTATCAAGAGCTTCTAATCGGGTGTTATAATCTTTGAGTTTTAGAGTAAACTCATCATTTAATTTTTTGTTTTTTGCCAACTCGCTCGATACCTGAGATTCTTTATCTCTGGTTCTTTTTTCTGCTTCGGCTATTTTTTTATCCCGAGTTAATATTACTTGTTCGTGTTCTGCTTTGAGCTCAATAAATTTTTCTTTGGCTTGAAGAATTTTGTCCTTTTTTAAGGCTTCTGATTCTATTTTAGCATCTTTGAGTATTGAGCTTGCTTCCTTTTTAGCATTTTTAATATAGCTCGAAGCGTTGTTTTTTTCCAAATACTTAGCTACTGCAAAGCCAAGTATTATTCCTATAATTGAGCATCCAATTATCAATAAATTACTATCCATTTTTGTTTTCTTGTGTGTAAAGGTGTTTATATAAAAAAAGCCTACATAAGGAATGACTGAATAAACTCGTAAAGGACAAGTTTTAGGCTAGCTTGCAGATCAGACTTCTGCCTGATGGCAGCCTGTCTTAACTACAACGATTCACCTATTTTAATTTGTAAGTGTTGAGTTTATCAATAATAAATTCCTAATGTAGGCAGTATTTTCTTATGTTTCAGAACGTTCGAGATACTCGGTTAGAAACTCATTCAATTCAAAGAGCTTGCTTTTGGTTTCTTCACTCACCGACGAAGTATCTATTACTTTTTGTTCGATTTGTGAAGCAAATTGCAAAGCACACATAGCCAATACGTCTTGTTTATCTCTGACTGCATAATTTTGTTCGAACTGTTTTATCATAGCATCAATCTTTTTGGACGCAGAACGCAAAGCTTCTTCTTGAGCATACTCAACAGTAAGCGGATACACCCGGTCTGCGATTGATATTTTGATTTTTAGTTTTTCACTCATTTAGTCTGAAAGTTGTGCTACGCAATAATCTATTTCTCTGATTATTGAATTTATTTTAATTTTTGTTTCTCGTTTAAAATCGTCACTGCCCAGCAATGCGTTAGCTGTTTTGAGAGTTTCTATCTGATCATGAAGCTGCTCCATATCCTGTTGTGTCTGCTGGAATCGCTGTTGATAAAAAGATACCTCCAGACGCAAACTCTGGTTGGTCTTCTCTAAAGCATCGGTTCTATCAACCAATTTCTTGATTTTAGAGTCTAACTCTTCAACTATCTTCACAATATCACTCATACTTTAATAACACTCGCATTGCGATTTACAAAACTACAATATTGTAGTTAAATCTACAATCTTTTTTAAGGTTTTCTATCAAAACAATTCTCAAATGCAGTTTTAGAAAATCACCGTACCTTAAATTATTTAGAGGATTTTTGACCTAACGAGTTAAATTTTCGACTATTAAGTTTGAAATATTGTTTTATTAATTCGTATATTTGCAAGCCGAAAATAAACAGGGTTTAAACCAATAAAAAATATAACACTTTTAATATATTAACAAATGACAAAAGCAGATATCGTAGCAAAAATCTCTGATAAGTTAGGATTAGAGAAGGGCGAAGTTCAGGCTACAGTAGAATCTTTTATGGATGAAATAAAAGCATCTCTTGAATCAGGTGAAAATGTTTACCTAAGAGGTTTTGGTAGTTTTATTATCAAAACCAGAGCCGAAAAAACAGGTAGAAATATTTCTAAAAATACTACCATCAAAATTCCAGCACACAACATTCCGGCTTTTAAACCTGCAAAAGTGTTTGTTGAAAACGTAAAAAACAATACAAAAATACCCCTTAATTAAATTTATTAACCGAATAACACTGATATTATGCCAAGTGGTAAGAAAAGAAAAAGACATAAGGTAGCAACTCACAAACGTAAGAAAAGAGCCAGAGCTAACCGTCACAAAAACAAAAAGTAGTCTTGTACTACTTTTTCAGTTTATTACGTTCTTTGAAATGGGTCAAGCGAGCATTTTTTTAAACAAAACAGCACTTGTTCCCTCGGGTAAAAACCTGTAAAAATTTTATTAAATCCATCTGTACAGCATTTTTATTTTAAGCCTAAAAGCTTAAGTTAAAACTTAGGTATGGATAAAAATTTGCAGCTATGAATAAAGAATTAATTATAAGAACAGATTCTGATGCGGTAGATTTTGCCTTATTAAAAGATGGAAAACTAGTTGAATTACATAAAGAAGAAGACAAAAAAGACACGGGAAACACATATAATGTAGGAGATATTTTTCTTGCAAAAATTCGAAAACCTGTAGCAGGGCTTAATGCCTCTTTTGTTAATATAGGTTATGAAAAAGATGCTTTTTTGCATTATCACGATCTGGGTCCTAATCTTCCTTCTTTAATGAAGTTCATAAAACTTGTAAGCACAGGTAAAATAAAAGATTTCTCACTCAAAAATTTTTCTTTCGAAAAAGAAATCGACAAAGATGGTTCTATTACTGAGGTGTTAAGTGCCAATCAATCTATATTGGTACAAATCGTAAAAGAACCAATTTCGACCAAAGGTCCTAGAATCAGTTCAGAGCTTTCGTTAGCCGGACGATATGTGGTACTTATTCCGTTTTCTAACCGAGTTTCTATTTCGCAAAAAGTAGAATCAAAAGAAGAAAAAGACAGGCTCAAACGTTTGGTACAATCTATTAAACCAAAAGGTTTCGGAGTGATTATCAGAACAGTAGCCGAAGGAAAGAAGGTAGCCGAACTCGATAAAGATCTTCAAAATTTGGTTAACAAATGGAATACGATGTGCAAACTGATACCGGTAGCCCATCAGCCATCAAAAGTTTTGGGCGAAGTTAACAAAGCCTCTTCAATCTTGAGAGATGTGTTTAACGATAGCTTTACCGGAATTCACATTGATGACGAAGATTTGTATTACCAAACCAAAGAGTATCTCCAAGAGATTGCTCCTGACAAAGCGTCTATTGTAAAACATTATCAGTCGAAAGAAGTGCCTTTGTTTGAAAAGTATAACATCGAAAGACAAATTAAAACCTCATTCGGGCGTACAGTTTCGATGAGCAAAGGAGCTTATCTGGTTATCGAACACACAGAAGCCCTTCATGTTATTGATGTGAACAGCGGAAATCGCTCAAGTAAATCTCAAAACCAAGAAGAAACTGCAATGGAAGTCAATCTAATTGCTGCCTCTGAAATCGCCAGGCAACTGCGACTAAGAGATATGGGAGGAATTATTGTAGTTGATTTTATCGATATGTCTAACGTAGAGAATCGAAAAAAACTATATGATTTATTAAGAGAAGAAATGAGTGACGACAAGGCAAAACACAAGATTTTGCCACCTAGTAAATTCGGGCTTATTCAGATTACTAGACAGCGGGTGCGTCCTGAGGTCAACATCAAAACAGAAGAAGAAGACCCGAATAACAGCAAAGAAGAAATCGAAGCTCCGATTTTGATTATTGACAAGATCAAGACAGATTTAGAAAGCATTGTGCAGAATCACAAAAAGATTATCCTTAACACACATCCTTTTGTGGCTGCATACCTAACTAAAGGATATCCATCCTTGCGTTCGAAATGGTTTTTCGAATACCGAAAATGGATAAAAATAATACCTCGTGATGCTTACACGTATTTAGAATACCATTTCTTTGACGAAAAGGGAAATGAAATTACCGATTAAATCAAAAACGCTTATCTCAAAAAGGTAAGCGTTTTTTTATTTTAAGCAACTCTATGCTGATTTAAACTTAATGAAGTATATCAAAAAACACGTATTAACTAAACTTATATTTTTTTATCTTTAGCCAAAAATAATCTGAAATGCAATTCAATCTGTACAAACAAATCGACAATGCTCCGCTGGTTGTTTTCCGAATATTTTTCGGGTTACTTCTGGCAGCCGAATCGTTTGGTTCGATTATGACCGGTTGGATAAAAGATGTATTTGTAGAGCCTCAGCTTCATTTTCAGCATATCGGTTTTCAGTGGCTTGTTCCTCTTGAAGGAAATGGCATGTACTATTATTATGCTCTGATGGGTGTTTTAGGGCTTCTGGTAATGCTCGGTTATAAATACCGTTGGAGTTTGATTGCCTTTACTTTGATGTGGACAGGAGTTTATCTGATGCAAAAATCAGCCTATAACAATCATTATTATCTGTTGATTCTGGTTTGTGTGATTATGATTTTCTTGCCTGCCAATCGGTATGCCTCATTCGATGCCAAAAAAAATCCAGAAATACAGTCGCTATCCATGCCCATTTGGTGTAGCTGGGTGATGATTGCTCAGGTAGCCATCGTATATTTTTATGCAACAATCCATAAATTTTACCCGGATTGGCTTGACGGAACCTTTACCGGAATTCTTTTTCAAGGCAAAGCAGATTATCCTCTAATAGGCGAACTATTTACCAAAAAATGGTTCCATGTTTTTATTGCCTATATGGGAATTATTTTTGACGGATTAGTGATTCCGTTACTTTTATGGAAACGGACCCGAAACATAGCCCTTATCGCTTCGTTTATTTTTCATTTATTTAATTCTATAGTTTTACAAATCGGAATTTTCCCGTATTTCGCTCTTAGTTTTGCTGTTTTCTTTTATCATCCAGAAACCATCGGAAAAAGATTTTTAAAGAAAAAGCCTGTCTCTACAGAAGTCGGAAATTCATACGAAAACAAAAAATTTCTTATTTATTTTTTTATTCCATTTTTAATCATTCAAATGATACTACCCCTGCGACATCACTTTATAAAAGGAGATGTTTTATGGACAGACGAAGGACATAAATTGAGTTGGCGAATGATGCTTCGATCCCGCTCGGGTTTCGTGACCTATACCGTTGAAGACAAAGCAACCGGAGAACAAACTCGTTATAGGCTTCACCAAAAGATAAAAGGAAAACAAATGCGACTGGTTTCTTCTCAAGCAGACGGAATCTGGCAAATGGCACAACACATTAAAAAAGAATATGCAGAACAAGGCAAAAATGTAGCGGTTTATGCAAAATCACAAGTTTCTATCAACGGACATCCCTATAAACCTTTTATAGATGAAACCGTTGATCTGGCTTCTGTAAAATGGAATTACTTTAGGCACCATGATTGGATTTTGCTTTATGATGACTTTAGAAAGTAAACTCTTATAAAGTTTTATTACTAATTTTATCTAAAATCTCGATGTAGTCTTCTTGGTTTTTGAC
Organism: uncultured Flavobacterium sp.; assembly: GCA_964409345.1. Taxonomy (GTDB): domain Bacteria; phylum Bacteroidota; class Bacteroidia; order Flavobacteriales; family Flavobacteriaceae; genus Flavobacterium. The sequence continues at coordinate 102,780 of CAYPCZ010000002.1, forward strand.
AAAATCTTTATCAGAAACATCAATGATCAATACATTCATATTTTTTTGTTGTTTGATGTATTCTAAATATCCGGAATTGATTCGGTCTAAATATTCAGAAGGAATTTCTTGCTCATAACTGCGTCCTCTTTTTTTGATGTTCCGAAGCAGTTGCTCTGAATTTTGATACAGATATACATATAAATCGGGTTTAGCAATTTCTTTATACATAATATCAAAAATCTTATGGTATAATCTAAACTCGTCTTCTAGAAGAGTAACTCGTGCAAAAATAAGCGACTTGATAATGAAATAATCAGCCACAGTAAACTTTTTGAATAAATCTAATTGTGCCAAATCATCAGAAAGCTGCTGATATCGATCGGCCAAAAAAGACATCTCCAGCGGAAAAGCATAACGAGCCCTATCTTGGTAAAACTTGGGTAAAAACGGATTATCTGCAAAACCCTCCAACACTAATTTAGCATTAAAATCTTCTGAAATTCGAGTAGCCAAAGTAGTCTTTCCAGCACCGATATTGCCTTCGATAATAAGACTACTTAATTGTTCTAAATTATATGTATCCAGCGGACTCTCTAATTTCCCTATAACAGAAAACTGGCTTTTATCGGGGCATTCTTTTATTAATTCTTCGCAACTTTTGTGTAGTACAGGATGCATAAAGTCGGTTTGTAAATCAGCCATGGGTAACAACACAAAAAACCGATCTTGCATTCTGGGGTGCGGGATTTCAAGATTTTCTGATTGAATAATTTCCTGATTAAAGGTTATGATATCAATATCAATAATGCGGGCTTGATATTCCTGCGAATCTGTCCTGACTCTACCGAGCTCCTTTTCAATTTCTAAAATCAAAAAAAGTAGCTCATCTGGTTTTTTGGTTGTATGGATTAAAATTGCGCAATTATAAAAAGGTTCACTCTCAAAACCCCAAGATGGTGTCTGATAGAGGGTAGAAACCTTAATAACTGTCGCTAACCTTTTGTGAATAAGCTCGATACATTTGTTGATATTTCTGAGCCGATTTCCCTGATTACTCCCTATAGATAGGATTACTTTATGCTGATTCATACAAAGCAAAATAACTAAAAAAAAATCAATTTCAATAGCAATGATCGTTGATATCTCCAACTATTATTTCGAAGTCGATTTGGCGTGAAACAACTGCAACATTTTTTTTCAAAATAAAGTGTAACATTATTTCGATATTTGCGACCTATATTAAAACTAAACACATTTTTAGATATGAAATTTTTAAGTAACGTACTTGCCACTCTTGTCGGATTATTTTTGTTCTTTGCAATTCTGTTTTTTGGATTTTTCCTTATCGGAGTACTTATCGGAGGAAATCCAGACGATGCAAAAAGAACCTCAGTAAAAAATAACTCGGTTATTGTTCTTGACTTAGACCGAATCACTCAAGACCACTCATCTCAGGTTCTCATTACCGACTTTCCTTTTTTTAACGACGAAAGATACAACGGACTTGTCGATATTCTCAACGCTATTGATAACGCCAAAACTGATAGTAAAATCAAAGGAATTTCAATGTTAAATACTGAAACCGCTCTTGGTTTGGCTCAAACAAAAGCCCTAAGAGACAAGCTCCAAGACTTTAAAGAGAGCGGAAAGTTTGTGGTTTCGTATGCCAACTATTATACACAAGGACAATATTATTTAGGTTCGGTAGCTGATACGGTTTATATCAATCCGGTTGGGCAACTTGACTTTAAAGGATTATCTTCTGAAATCCTTTTCTTTAAAGATTTTCAAGAAAAATCAGGTATATCTATGGAAGTAATCCGTCACGGAAAATACAAAAGTGCTGTGGAGCCTTTCTTAGAAAATAAAATGAGCGACGAAAATCGCTTACAAATGAAAGAGCTGTTAGATTCTACTTGGGAAACTATTGTTGCAGATATTTCTGAGAGTCGGAACATTTCTGTAGATCAACTCAACGACATTGCTAATAATCTTGCTGCTCGTACTCCAGAGCTGGCAAAAAGTAATAATTTAATAGATAAAGTAGTCTATGAAGACCATTACCAAAACGGCATTAAAAATGCACTGGGCCTGAAAATGGACGAAGAGTATAACACTATTGATATTACCGATTATGCCACCAATGTGGGTATAGAAAGTAAAAGAAAAAAATCGGATGACAGAATTGCTATAATTTATGCACAAGGACAGATTATGGACGGGGAAGGAAGTCCGCAAATTATAGGCGAAGGCTATGTAAAGAAATCGTTGCAAGACGCTGTAAAAGATAAAAATGTAAAAGCAATCGTTCTTCGTGTCGACTCTCCGGGTGGAAGTGCTTTGGCGTCGGATATTATTTGGAGAGAAATAGAGCTTACCAAAAAACATAAACCTGTGGTGGTTTCGATGGGTAATTTAGCGGCTTCGGGCGGATATTATATTGCGTGTAATGCTGACAGGATTTTTGCAGAACCGGCAACCATTACCGGATCTATTGGTGTGTTTGGTATAGTACCTAACTTTAGAGGACTGGCTAACAGATGGGGAGTTTATTCTGATCAGGTTACTACTCACGAAAATGCCGCAGAATATAGTCCTTTCCAACCCATGAGTGAATCCTTCAGAGAAGTTTTGACCGAGAGTGTCGAAAACATTTATACGGTGTTTTTAGACCGCGTAGCACAAGGGCGTAACATGAGTGTTGAAGAAGTACACGAAGTAGCACAAGGACGAGTTTGGACTGGGACAGATGCCAAACGCTTAGGGCTTGTAGATGAAATCGGAGGACTTGAAGATGCTATCAGCTATGCCGCAGAACTTGTTGAGGCAGAAAAACATACGGTAAGAAATTTTCCGGTTTTTGAAAAAACCCTTGAAGAGTACATCACAGAAAACTCTCCATTTCCTTTAATGAAAACTAAGGAAGAACTCATTAAAGAAGAACTGGGAGAAGAAAATTATCAGATTATTCAACAAATCAAAAATATGAATTCTCAAAAAGGTATTCAAGCCATAATGCCTTATCATATTATAATTAAGTAATACGAATAATCACATTATTATAGAACTTATGCCCCCTTGGGAATTTTAATGTAATTAATTAAAATGCTCAAGGGATAATAATTAACTATTAACTCCTACTTTAACGTGTCAAGAGACGAAAAATTAAAATCGAGATGGGAAGAGCTTGTTCAGCTTTTGTCTAGTAAATTTGCTGACCAAGAGCCGCTGGACCTTGATGGGATTATTTATCTTGTCGGAGTCCAAGAGTTAGGAAAACCTCATTCAAAATTCAAAAAAGACGAAAAAATAAACCTGATGCATATTGCCATTTGTAGGCTTCTTGAGCCTTATGGGTATTACGAATTTGATTATTTTGATGCAGAAGGTTGGCCCCATTATAAAATAAAAGAACAACTACCCAAACTCAAAGCAGGAGAACAAACTGTGCTGATGAAAGAAGCTATTGTCAATTATTTTGTGGAAAAAGGATATATTTTATAACCATTCAACTAAATAGATACTTAACACCTTAATGATTGTTTGGTTATATTAATTTCTGTATTTTTGAAGCTAACAAAAAATATAAACCTAAAATATCAGTAAGTTATGAAAAAAATTGCATTCTGTATCGCAGGATTTTTAAGTTTTGCCACAGTAAGTATGGCTCAAAGTGCACCTCAAAGTGCACCTCAAAGTGCGCCTCAAAGCGTGACTCGAGACTTCACAATGCCTGTACCCAGCCCAAAAGTGAAAATTGTGCAACAGTTTTCTACCTCTAATATCGAGTTAGAATACTCCCGTCCGTCAATGAAAGGGCGAAAAGTTTTCGGAGAAATGATTCCTTTTGGTCGTCCGTGGCGTACTGGGGCTAATGCCATTAGTACAATCACTTTCGGAGAAGAAGTTTCTTTCGGCGGACAACTTGTAAAGCCGGGGACTTATGCTTTATATACTATCCCTAACAGAGACAGTTGGACTGTTTCATTAAATTCGAATTACAAGAGCTCCGGATTAAACGACATTAAACCCGAGCATGATGTTGCAAAAGTAGAAGTAAAGCCCATAGCAATCCGTGAAGCATACGAAACTTTCACTATCGAATTAAACAATATTTCTAATACTAAAGCTATACTGAATATTATTTGGGAAAACACAAAGGTGCCTGTAGAAATCGTAACTGACAACAAAGAGCGTATTTTGGCCTACCTTAGCAGAGAATTACAAGGGAAAAATCCTCCTTATAGAGATGCTTCGTACTATTACTACGAAATTGACTATAGGCTCGATGAGGCTGTACGCTTTGCTGACAGAGTATTAGAAGAAAACCCTAAAGCTTTTTGGATTCATTCTCACAAGGCCAGAATTTATGATAAAATGGGGAGAAAAGATCAGGCAATGCACTCAGCTCGACAAGCGGCTGAACTCACTAAAGGAACACAATATGAACAGGAATATACTCAAAAGCTAAATGAATATAAAAAATAATTTTTATCACAATACCTGATAAATTCGGTATAAGGCAATTCAGCCCTATACCGAATTTGTTTTTAAAAAAAAGTTCAATGAAAGCAGTAATCATAGGAGCCTCCGGAGCCACAGGTAAAAAACTGGTTGACAATATTTTAGCTGACAAGCAATATCAAAGTGTCACTATTTTTGTAAGAAACACCACTACACGAAAACACCCAAAACTTATCGAGTATGTTATTGATTTTTCTAAAATTGAAGATTATACCCAATATATTATCGGAGATGTTATTTTTTCGTGCTTAGGTACTACACTATCTACAGCAGGATCAAAAGATAACCAATGGAAAATTGACTTTGATATTCCTGCTAAATTTGCAGAAATAGCCCGACAAAATAATATAAAGTCTTTTGTCTTAGTTTCCTCGTTCGGAGCTTCGGCAGAGAGTAAAATATTCTATAACATGATGAAAGGGAAATTAGAAGAAAAAATATCTGAATTAAACTTTGAGCAATATATCATTTTTCGCCCGGGAGCACTCATACGGCCTGATAGTGACCGATTAGGAGAAAAACTGGCGGTAAAATTTTTAGCACTTACTAACAAAGCAGGATTACTCAAAAAATACCGTCCGTTAGAAGTTGATACTTTAGCTGATAAACTGGCTAAAGCTCCAAAAACACAACTCAAAGGAGAAGTTATTATAGAACTCGATAAAATTTTTAACTTTTAAATTTACAGTAGTTCACACCAGACTAATACCAATCTGCATGATAACGTTTTTCACCTAAATAAAAAACAAATCCGATATTTGCGGTTGGAAAACCTCCTATAGTAGATTCTGAAGACTCTCCTGAATATAAAAAGTTTTGGTTTATATTCACCACAAAAGTTCCGTCAAGATAAAGAGCTACGCTGTTTGATATTTTAATTAACGGAGTCAGACCGAACTGCAGGTTGCCCATATATTCATAACTTAAACCATCTTTAGGAGAAAACACAGATACGCCTAAGCCAGCATGAGCTAAAAGAGTAACTTTTTCTTGTATAGTGTAATGGAAATCAAAAGCTTTGGCTAAGTTATAAACTGCTTCTAAGGTAACCTTGTTTAATTCAGTTCCGAATTGGGTGTTTTGGCGGTCTTCAAAAGAGTGGTAAGCATATTGGCCTTTCAATCCGAAGCGTTCATTAAACATATAACGTCCTGAAATCTGAAATTGTTTTAACGAAAGATAATCTAAGCGTTTAATATCTTTACTTGGTGCAAAAGGTACATGTACCCCGCCCCCTACTTCTACTGAAAACGTATTGAATCTTGTCTCTTGAGCATCAATTTTATTAAAAAAAAATAAAACCAGTAAAGCAATAATAATAAACCTCATCTACTTATGAATTTAATTTCTTTACAAATATAATGTTAATTTTAAAAAAACAACTACAATTAGTTTAACAAATATCATTCTTTATAAAACCAAAAGGTTTTTATCTTAATTTTATCTCAAAAATACCCAATCGTTATGCAAGAAATAGAACGTAAATTTTTAGTAAAATCTGAGGCTTATAAAGCTTTAGCAACCAAGCAATATCGTATCGTACAAGGTTTTCTCAATTCCCACCCTGAACGAGTAGTTCGAGCTCGTCTTAAAGAAAACAAAGGGTTTTTAACTGTAAAAGGAAAAAGTGATTCTTCAGGACTTTCTAGGTTTGAATGGGAAACCGAAATTCCGCTCGAAGTTGTAGAAAGTTTACTCAAAATATGTGAAAAAGACCTCATCGAAAAAACTCGGTATGAAGTGATAATAGAAGGTAAAACTTTTGAAGTGGATGAATTTTACGGAGAAAATCAAGGTCTTGTTATAGCCGAAATAGAGCTCCAAGATAAGTTAGAAACTTTCAAACGACCTACTTGGCTAGGTGACGAAGTAACCGGACAAACGAATTACTATAATTCGAATCTGATTACCAATCCGTATAAAAACTGGTCAACAGGCAGTGAGTAATAAACCTGCTCACTGCCTTACAAATCCAATATTAGTACCGCATCCATTTATAGAGTTCTTTCCAAGATGGCTTTTTACCATACATTAGAATCCCGACTCTATAGATTTTAGCGGCACACCATACGATAAAAAGGAAGGTTCCGAACAACAAAACGATACTCAAGACTAATTGCCAGATCGGTACTCCAAACGGAACTCTCATCAACATTACAATAGGTGACGTAAACGGAACAATCGAGAAAATCACGGCAACCGATCCATGTGGGTCATCCATTACGGTGAAAAAACCGATATAAACTGCCAACATAAGCGGCATCAAAATTGGCATTAAGAATTGTTGTGAATCTGTTTCGTTATCTACAGCTGCCCCGATAGCTGCATAAATCGAACTATACAAAAAATATCCTCCTGCAAAATACAGCAAAAACGAAATAAATATGGTCAGAAGAGGCAAGTTAAGCAACTCGTTGATATACATTTGAGCAGTTTGGGCAAATTCTGCTTTTGCCGAATCTACAATTTCCGAATTCATTTCTGCAAGCGACGCTGTCCCACCGCCCATGTCAAGACCCAAAAAGCTTGATGCTATCAAAAATAAAATAACTCCGACAACTCCCCAAATCAAAAACTGTAATAATCCTGCTAGAGAAGTTCCGATAATTTTTCCCATCATAAGCTTAAAAGGCTTCACAGATGAAACGATAATTTCGATAATTCGGTTAGTTTTTTCTTCGATAACACTTCGCATGACAAAATTTCCATAAATGATAATAAACATCATAATCATGTATCCGAACACAGCTCCGATTCCGATTTTTATTTCGTTCAATCCTTTTACAGAATCTTCACCCGAAAACTTAGCCAAATGAATGTTTGCCTTAACTTGTGATTGCTCAATAACCGAATAATCAATTCCGGAAGTTTCAATATTTGATTTGGTAATTTTATCTTCGATTACACCCTCGAGTCGATAAATAAAATCCATACTCGGAGAATTATCTGAAATGTATTCGATTTTTGACGAAAGCAGGGTTTTACTCTCTAGTTCAGGAACAAAAATAAGTCCTTCATAACTTTCTGAGGCTATTTTTCGTGCTTCTTCAAAATCCATATCAGAGAGCCAATGGTATTCAAATTTTGAGGTGTTTTTAAGTTCGTCTTGCTCAAAGAATTGTCCTTTGTCAAAAACTACAATCCGTTTGATATCTCCTTGGTTAATCGTGGTAAGATAACCGATTAAAACAGCCATCGCCACAAACAACAACGGACTTAAAAAAGTCATAACAATAAAAGACTTGTTACGTACTTTTGATATAAATTCTCTTTTTATAATTAGTGATAAGACGCCCATTTTTTTGGTTGTATATTATTAATGTATAGAATAAATCGTATGGTTTTTAACTGAAGGTACTACTTTTATTTTCCTTGAACTGTTCTGATAAAAATTTCGTTTACACTCGGGATTTTCTCTGTAAAATGTGTTACGGTTCCTCGTTGAGAAAGTGTTTGCAGTAATTCATTCGAAGTATGTTCGCCCAAGGTAATATCTAATTTGAGCTCATCATTTAATGATTTGAAATCGGTTTGAGCTACTGAGAATTTCTGAGTAACATCATACATCAAACCTTCGACATTATCGGTTAAAATACCTATTTGAAACGTATTGGTTCGGTATTGTTTTTTGACCTCAATCAAATTTCCTTCGATAAGTTTTTCAGATTTGTTAATCAAGGCGATTTCGTCACACAATTCTTCTACACTTTCCATACGGTGGGTCGAGAAGATAACCGTTGCTCCTTGTTTTTTAAGTTCGAGAATTTCGTCTTTGATAATGTTGGCATTTACCGGGTCAAATCCCGAAAATGGCTCATCAAAAATCAATAGTTTTGGCTTGTGTAATACAGTTACGATAAACTGTACTTTTTGAGCCATTCCTTTGGATAGCTCTTGGATTTTTTTGCCCCACCACTCTTGAATTCCGAATCTTTCAAACCAGTAATCTAATTGTTTTTTGGCTTCTGTTTTAGAAAGCCCTTTGAGTTGAGCCAAATAAAGCGCTTGCTCTCCTACTTTCATCGTTTTATAAAGTCCACGCTCTTCGGGCATATAACCAATGTGGTGCACATGATGTGGTGCTAATTTTTCTCCGTCCAAAAAAACTTCACCTGAGTCGGGCATAGTGATTTGGTTGATGATTCGAATTAGAGAAGTTTTTCCAGCTCCGTTAGGACCTAAAAGTCCGTATATACCTCCTTTAGGTACCGTGATAGAAACATTGTTAAGAGCCGTATAATTTCCGTAGCTTTTAGATACGTTTTTTACTTCGAGTATGTTTGACATAGTAGTTAGTTGAGTCGTACAATTGTATGTTTATATAAAAATGGTTTAAGGTCAGACCTTAAATAGATTTATTTTTCAAATATAATTTGTTTTTACCACAGATTAAAAAGTTTTATTTTAAACCTTACCTAAATAGCATTAAATGGCAAAGGATGAAGTAATTTGTGATTAAAGTAAAGACCATAAAAAACTCATTCCGAAGAATGAGTCGTTTTTTATAGTGATTTGTTACGAAAACATATCTTTTACTTTTTCAAAAAATGATTTATCTGATTTTTCTGGGTTAGGAACAAAGTTTTCGTGATTTAGGTTGTCTTCAAAAAACTGTTTTTGTTCTTTGGATAGTTTTTTAGGAGTCCATACATTTAGATGTACTAACATGTCACCAGTGCCATAGCCATTAATACTCGGAATTCCTTTGGAACGTAAACGTAAAATTTTACCTGATTGAGTTCCTTCATCTATTTTAATGCGCACTTTGCCTGAAACCGTCTCTATTTCTTTTGAAACGCCTAATGCTGCTTCGGCAAAACTGATGTACAAGTCATAATGCAGGTTCTCTCCTTCTCTTTTCAGGAATTCGTGTTCGATTTCTTCGATAGCCACAATCAAATCTCCGGGAACGCTGTTTGCTCCGGGTGCGTCATTTCCTTTTCCGGAAACCTTCAGTTGCATCCCATCTACTACTCCGGCCGGAATTTTGATAGATACGGTTTCGTCTTCAGTAATCATCCCTTGGCTGTCTGCACTGCTTGGTTTATAATCGAGAATTTGTCCTGAACCACCACAGCTCGTACAAGGCATTGAGGTTTGCATCTGACCAAAAACCGTATTGGCCACACGGTTCACTTGCCCGCGTCCGCCACAAGTCGAGCAGTTTTTATAGGTTACTCCAGGAGCTTTTACTTTTCGTTTAACTTTTACTTTTTTCTCTACGCCATTAGCAATATCTTCGAGCGTGAGTTTTACTTTAATCCGAAGGCTACTTCCTTTGGTTCTTCGCATTCCGCCTCCACCACCTCCAAAACCAGAAAAAGCGCCACCAAAAGCACCTCCGAAAATATCTCCGAATTGGCTGAATATATCATCCATATTCATTCCGCCTCCACCTCCGAAGCCGCCCTGATTTTGATAGGCATCGTGACCAAATTGATCATAGCGAGCTTTCTTTTCTGGATTGCTCAGCACTTCATAGGCCTCTGCTGCCAATTTAAAATTTTCTTCAGCTTCTTTATCGTCCGGATTTTTGTCAGGGTGATATTCTATAGCTTTCTTGCGGTATGCCTTTTTGATTTGATCTGGAGTAGCGTCTTTGCTAATTCCTAATATTTCGTAAAAATCTTTTTTCATCTATTTTAACTTTGAGTATCAAGTAGTAAGTAGCAAGACACCTCATCAGATGTCTTACTACTTTTATTCAAATCGTTATATTTTTATCACATTCCCGTCACTACCTTAGGGTAACGGATGATTTTATCTCCGAGTTTATATCCTTTTTCGATAACATCAACTACTTTTCCTTTTAAATCGTCGCTCGGTGCAGGTATCTGTGTTACGGCTTCTGCAAAGTCAGCGTCAAAAACATCCCCGGTCTTTACTTCAACCAATTCTAAACCTTTTGAACTTAACGTATCTTTAAGCTTATTATGAATTAGCTCTACGCCTTTCAATAGCACTTTATCTTCTGATTTAGAGATTTCTGAAATAGCTCTGTCAAAATCATCCAACACAGGCAATAATGACTGCAACACATCTTGATTGGCAGTTTTAAAAAGCTCAATACGCTCTTTTGTCGTACGTTTTTTATAGTTTTCGAATTCGGCAAACAAACGTAAAAACTTGTCTTTTTCTTTACCTAACTCTTCTTTTAGCTGTTCTTCAACACTAAGTTCTTGTTGGTCATCAATAGTATTTTCTTGATTTTCAGGCGTTTTATCTATATCAACCTGCTCTTGGTTTTGATGTTCTGTGTTCATAATCTTTCTAAAATTATTTCAATGTGTGCTATATAAAGCAAAAGAGTTGCCAATTTACAGAAAATGACAATTTGGCATTTATGAGGTATTACTAATTATCCTTATCTTTGTTTGAATACCATCACAAATCAACAAATAACCATAAAGAGTGAGAATATTAGTAATAGAAGACGAGGTTACGCTTAATAAAAACATTTGTGGAGCCTTACAGGCAGAGGGTTTTATAGTTGAAGTAGTTTTTGACGGTTTTTTAGCCGAACGCATACTCAAAAAAGAAATTTTCGATTGTGTGATTATGGATGTTAATTTACCCAAAAAAAACGGATATGACTTATGCAAGGATTTTCGAACACATAACACCCATACTCCGGTATTGATGCTGACGGCTTTTGATCAGCTCGAAGATAAAATTATGGGGTTTGACAACGGAGCCGATGATTATCTGACCAAACCTTTTCATATGCGAGAGCTTGTCTTGCGGATACAATCACTTATTAAACGCTCTCAAAACCAACCAAAAAACGACATAAAAACCATTACAGCAGTTGATATTATCATACATACTGTTCAGAAAAAGGTAGTTAGACAAAATCAAGAAATTAAACTCACCCCCAGAGAGTATCAAATTTTGGTTAGACTCTGTAAAACCCCGGGCGAAGTAGTTTCAAAAAATGATTTAATCACAGAAATTTGGGGTACTTCATTAGATATAAACACCAATACTATTGAGGTATATGTCAACTTTTTACGAAATAAAATCGATAAACCTTTTGGCAAAAACTCAATTAAAACCAAAATAGGTTACGGTTATTATTTTGAAATCGAATGAAAATCAGAAACAAAATACTCATCTATTTTTCCAGTACGGTTATACTACTTTCGGCTTTGTCTCTTGTGATTGTTTTTGTTTTGTTTTCAGAACATAGAGAAGAAGAGTTTCAACAACAACAGTTCTCTAAAATTAAATATACGGTAGGCTTGGTAGATGAATTTGAAAAAATGAGTGCCGAGGTTTCTCGCTTGCTCGACAAACAAGACATTCATGATTTTTATGACGAAAAAATGTTGATTTATGACCAAAACAAAAACCTTATTTTCTCGAGTATTGATAGTCTGGATATTTCAAAAGCACAAGCTATTTTGGCCAGGCTGTCAGTTGCTAATAATTGGATAGAAACCAAAGAAGATAGTTATGATTTGATAGGGGTTTATCTTGAAAACAACGATAAGAGCTATTATGCGATTAGTAAAGCCTATGATTTTTTTGGACTTTCGAAAAAAGATTTTCTTCAAAAAGTGCTGCTCGGAATTTTCTTAGCCATTGTTATCATTGTGCTTTTAGTTTCGTTTTATCTTTCGAATATCATCTCAAAACCCATTTCGCAATTATCAGAACAGCTCAAAGACTATGACTTAAGCAAACAGAACAATCGCTTGCTTGGCATCAAAACCACTACTTCAGAATTACAGCATTTATCAGAACGTTTTAATCAGCTTCTCACACGCACTAACGACGCTTTTTCGTTTCAGAAACACAGTATTCAGCATATTTCGCACGAATTAAAAACCCCCATTGCCGTATTGGTTTCCGAGCTTGAAAAACTCGAAAATCACACCGATATTAACCAAATTAAATCAGACATTGCTCAACAAACCCTAAAAGCCAAATCACTCGGGGGTATTATAAATGTGCTGCTTCAAATCTCTAAAATTGATGCCGGACAAGAAATTTCTAAAACCACCTTGCGTATTGATGAAGTTATTTTTGATTGTATTGCTGAACTAAACAGCCTTTATCGGGAGTTTAATTTTGAAGTGAATTTTATGCCCAACAGTTTTGACGAAAACATCCTCAATCTTTACGGCAACGAACCCCTACTTAAGCAAGGTTTCTTGAATTTATTGACCAATTGCATACATTATTCAAACAATCGAAAAGCCAAAATCACTTTTGATTGCTCTTCTGATAGGTTGATGATTTCTATTTCGAATACCGGTGAAACACTTTCAAAACAAGAACAAAAATTCTTGTTTTCTCATTTCTTTAGAGGAAAAAACTCCCAAAACAAGCAAGGTTTCGGTCTCGGGCTGGTTCTATCCAAACAGATTCTTAACCTCCATCATGCCGATATAATCTATTTTTCAGAGAATGACTTTGAAAATGTTTTTGAAATAAAATGGAAGTAAACCACTTTTAAAAACCTTTTTCGGCAAAGTATTATTTAAGCGAAACTTTATTTTCTTTAAGCCTTTTTTAAGGTCAATAAAAGAACATTTGCACTATTAAACTGTGTAAAATGAAGAATTTTATTTTATTGTCTGGTCTCTGTATGCTTTTTATTTTTAAAAGCAACGCTCAGAACATCCTTAAGCTATCAAGAGAGCAAGCGGAGGCTATATTTCTGGAAAATAACCTCTTACTAATTTCTGAAAACCTCCGTATTGAGCAACAAAGAGCCGAAGTTATTCAAGCGAGCCTATGGCCTAATCCGTCATTTTCGATTAGCGAAATCAATGCTTGGGCGACTCACAGACAAACCGGAGGTCAAGAAGTATCACCTGCTTTTTGGAATGACTTGGGCAAAAATCAACAAGTTGCCTTTGAGCTCGAGCAGCTTATACAAACGGCAGGCAAGAGAAAAAAACTTATTGCTTTAGAGCAAGTAAATGTTTCTATAGCAGAGCAATATTTTGAAGATTTGTTGCGGGGATTAAAACTCGAACTACGAAATCAGCTAACTGATTTACAATTTATTCAACATTCTATACAGGTACACAAAAAGTTAGTTGATAATATAGCAACACTATCCGAAGCTTACCAAATTCAACTCAAACAAGGTAATATCTCTAACAGCCAATACATCCGCCTTAAAGCTCAAGAGCTTCAGATTAACCAAGAAATTCTTGAGCTTACTCAAGAATCTAACCAACTTCAAAAAGAATTAAAATTATTGCTTCGCATTCAACCCATGATCCGTTTAGAAATTACCGATGAAGGTTTTGTGAAAAATACGCAAAGCTATCAAAATCTTTTTATCGATCAGATTCTCGAAACCGCCAAAGAGTATCGTCCTGATTATAAACTCGCACTTTTGGAAGAAGAATACCACAACAAGTTGTTGGCCTACGAGAGGGCACAACGCATTCCTGACTTGACATTCGGCGTAAACTATGACCGCAACGGAAATACTATGCTCGATTTTATAGGTTTCGGAGTATCTTTTGATTTACCATTTTTTAATCGAAACAAAGGGAACATTCAGAAAGCACAATTCGGAGTCGAAAAAGCCCAAGCTCAAAAAGAACAAACACTACTGAGTATCGAGAACGAAGTGTTTTTGACTTACCAATCCCTGCAAGAGTCTGTTGATTTTATAAGCACTATTGCTCCTGACTATGAGCAAAAGTTAGACGAACTATTAGAGCATTACACACAAAATTTAATTTCCAGAAACCTAAGTATGATAGAGTATTTTGATTTTATGGATGCTTATTTAGAAAACAAAAAAATCATACTTCACGCCCAAAAAGAAATCAATCAAAAAACAGAAGAGCTGTATTATTCGTTAGGAAGAGATTTATAAATCCTTAAAAAACACCTCTACAAAACAAGTATCATTAAAAACAACATACTCAAATTATGAAAAATAATATCAGCCTACTTCTGAGCATTTTTCTTTTTATTGGATGCAAAAACCAAGAAGAATTTAAGGTCATTCAAAAGGAATCATTTTGCTTGAACGAAAAATTCAAAGATAAAATCGAGTTAACAATCGTAGAGAAGCAAACGGTGGTCGAAGGAATTCACCTTACTGGCAGTATTGAAGCCAATCCCGATAAGATAGTGCATTTCGTAAGTCTGGTTGACGGAATAATTTCAAACACCTACTTTTCGTTGGGTGACGCCGTAGTCAAAGGGCAAGTTTTAGCAGAAATGCAAAGTACTCAGTTAAGTCTCCTACAAGCAGAATTAAGCTCTTTGCTTTCTCAAATCGAAATTGTCAAAATAGAGTTACAAGCCACCCAGCAGATGTTTCAAGACGGAATCTCATCAAAGAAACAACTCATTGAAACTCAAAACGCTTTGAGAATATTAGAATCTGAAAAACAAAGAGTAGAAAGCAACTTGAATTTATTTAGTGCAAGCGACACCCATAATGTATTTCAAATTAAAGCGCCAAGTTCAGGAATTATCATTGCCAAAAACATTAATTCGGGCACAACTGTAACTGACGATGGTGCAATACTTTTCTCGGTTTCTGATCTGAATGACGTGTGGGCGATGGCAAATATTTATGCCATGGATATTCAGCATATTAGCCCGGGAATGGATGTGGAAATAAAGACACTTTCGTATTCTGATGAAATATTTAAAGGGAAAATCGAAGTGATTTCACAAGTTTTAGACCACCAAGCAAAAGTACTCAAGGCTCGAATTACATTAGACAACAAAGGCTTTCGCCTAAAACCGGGTATGATAGCCGATATTATTGCAATCAAGCAAACCGAACAAAAAGCTGTTGCTGTACCGACTTCTTCCATCGTTTTTTTTAATAATAAAGATTTCGTTTTGGTCTATCAAGATGATTGTCATATCGAAGCTCGTGAGGTGAATTTATTAACTCAAAAAAATGGCTTAAGCTATATTCGAAGTGGTCTATCAGAAGGCGAAAAAATTATTTCTAAAAATCAGCTTTTGATTTTTGAGGCCCTCGAGAGCCATTCAACTCTTTAATCAACGACTCAACACCATCAGCAATGCAAAAATTCATTCAAAATATAGTTGGTTTTTCACTAAAAAACCCGATTATCATTTTTTTCCTTACCGGAATATTAGTGATAGTAGGGCTTATTAGTCTCAAACAAACGCCTATCGAGGCTTTTCCAGATGTAACCAATACCCGAGCCAGAATCATCACCCAATGGCCCGGGCGGAGTGCCGAAGAAATCGAGAAGTTTGTAACCCTTCCGGTTATGAAGCAAATGAACACCATTCCAAAAAAATCAGAAGTTCGTTCAATTTCACTTTTCGGACTTTCTGTAGTGACAGTAATTTTTGACGATGATGTTGAAGACTTTTACGCCCAACAATATGCTTCTAATCGGCTTCAAAACATCAACTTACCCGAAGGAGCTGATGCCGAGATAGAACCACCATACGGAGCCACAGGAGAAATATTCAGATATGTTTTGCGAAGTGGTCGCCCCATAAAAGAGTTGACTGCTATTCACGATTGGGTAATTGAGCGAGAACTGGTCGCCGTGCCGGGAGTAGCTGATATTGTGAGTTTTGGTGGAGAGGAAAAAATTTATGAAATCAAAATAAACCCTACCGAATTAGCTAATTATGACCTCTCTCCTTTAGAGGTTTTTGAGGCAGTTTCAAAAAGCAATATTAACGTAGGAGGCGATGTCATCGAAAGAGGGGCTCAGGCTTATGTAGTGCGCGGGGTCGGGCTTCTTGAAAAAACAGAAGATATAGAAAACATCCTTATAGAAGTAAGGGGCGACACACCTATATTAGTCAAACACGTAGCTCAGGTAGAGATTTCGGCCAAACCTCGATTAGGGCAAGTCGGGCTTCAGGACGAGGATGATTTAGTGCAAGGAGTGGTGATTATGCTTCGAGGCGAAAATCCGGGGGATGTGATTCCGCGACTTAAAGAAAAAATTGACGAACTCAACCACACCATACTTCCGGAGGATGTAAAAATTGAACCTTTTATTGATCGAACCGAACTCGTAAGTGCTACAGTTAATACGGTAGCCAGAAACCTGATTGAGGGAATTTTTTTGGTTTCGGTTATTGTATTTGTTTTTCTGTTTAATTGGCGAACAACAGTGATTGTAGCTTCTGTAATTCCGCTTTCATTTTTGTTTGCTATTATTATGCTTCGTATTCAGGGCTTACCTGCCAATTTAATTTCGATGGGTGCCATTGACTTCGGATTATTGTTAGAAGGCACATTAGTTATTGTCGAAACGGTTTTTGTAGCCATGGAAAGGAAAGCCAAGCAAGTCGGGATGCCTGTTTTTAATAAAATGTCTAAATCCGGATTAATTAAAAAGAGTGCCGGAAGCGTGGCCGGATACGTTGTTTTTGCACAAATCATTTTGATTGTCGCCTTGATACCGATTTTTTCATTCCAAAAAGTAGAAGGCAAAATGTTTTCGCCTCTGGCTTTTACTCTGGGTTATGCCCTATTAGGATCGCTAATTTTGAGCATTACATATGTACCGGTGATGTGTCGGGCTTTGTTGCGAAAAAATATTAAAGAAAGAGAAAACTTTATTTCTAAATTCTTTAAAGTATATCTCTATAAAATGTTTTTGTGGAGCCAAAAAAACAAACGGACAACTCTTGTCGGGTTTGTAGTTTTACTTGGAGTTTGCGGGGTTCGGTTTATGAATTACGGTAGCGAATTTATCCCAAGTCTTAACGAAGGGGCCTTGTATGTGCGGGCTACACTTCCTAATAGTGTCAACATACAAGAGTCTACTCGTCTGGCCCAAGAAATGAAAGATAAAATCAGGCAGTTTGAGCAGGTGAAATTCGTTTTAAATCAAGTCGGAAGGCCAAATGACGGCAGTGATCCTACGGGCTTTTTTAATATCGAATTTCATATACAACTTCATCCTGAAAAGCAGTGGAAAAACAAAACTACAAAAGACCAATTAGTCGAACAAATACGTGACGAATTACAAACCTACCCCGGAATTGTTTTCGGGTTTAGCCAGCCCATTCAGGATAATGTAGAAGAATATGTTGCCGGAGTAAAAAGCTCATTGGTAGTAAAAATATTTGGGAATGATTTGTTTAAACTTGAGGATTATGCCGACCAAGTCGCCGGCGCTATCAAAGATGTAAAAGGAGTCGAAGATTTGAATGTCTATCGCAACATCGGGCTTCCTGAGCTTCGCATTCAGTTACACGACCATAAGATGGCTCGCTATGGTGTGGGGATGGCTGATGCTCAAGCTGTAGTAGAAATGGCTATCGGAGGTCGTGCTGCCACTACGTTCTATCAAGACGAAAGAATGTTTGACGTACGTATTCGCTTTGCTAAAGAATATCGGGATGACGAAGAAAAAATCGGAGACATATTGATTCCGAGTCAGGGCGGGCAAAAAATACCGCTCAAAGAAATTGCTACTATCAGTTATATTACTGGCCCTACCTTTATTTATAGAGAAGGAAGTAGCCGATATATTGCTGTCGGGTTTAGCGTAGTAGGGCGTGATTTAGGAAGCACCATTACCGAAGCCAAAGCCCGTGTAGCCGAAAGAGTTGCTATCCCAGAAGCAAACAAAATAGTATGGGCCGGCGAGTTTGAGAGCAAAGAAAGAGCTACAGCACAATTAGCCGTAATAGTTCCGGCGGTATTATTGCTGATTCTGTTTTTGTTGTATTTTAATTTTGGCTCGGTAAAAGACACATTCATCGCCGCCTGTACGATTCCTTTTGCTTTTATCGGAGGGTTTATCTCCCTTTGGGTTACCGGAACTGTTTTCGGGATTTCTGCCGGAATCGGTTTTATTATTCTCTTCGGAGTTAACACTATCAATAGCATTATCTTGATTGCTGCCATGCGCGATAATATGCGAAAAATGAAACTCAAAGAAGCTATATCACAAGGTGTTCGTGAGAAAATTAGACCGATTATAATGATTGCACTAATGGGCTCGTTAGGCTTGTTTCCTGCTGCATTATCTACAGGGATGGGCTCAGAAATACAAAAACCATTAGCTATTATGATTGTAGGAGGCTTGCTGATTTGTATGATTCTTTCGTTAGCTGTTTTGCCTCAGGTGTTTTATTGGGTATATAGAAATAAAAAATGATGCGACTCTTCCTATTCTATCCTCATTGATTTAAGTTGGTAGCGATAATTTTCAAGGATTTTAAGCTTAGAAACAAATCCGTAATATTTCCCCTCTTTGATAATAGGTAGATAATCTTTTTTTGAATGCTCTAATTTTTCGAGCATAATATATATCGAATTACCGTAATAAATCACAGTTTCTGCGGGTTTCATTACTTCGCTTATTTTAGAATATTTTACTTGAAAATCTTTAAAAACCAACTTTCTGACTGCATCAAAATCAAGCACTCCTACCACGGTTTGGTTGTGATCTACCACGGCAAAATTTCGTTGTTCTGAATAAGAAACTATATCGACTAATCGCGTTAAGTTCTCGTCTGGACTGAGTGTTTTATAGTGAGGAAGAAGTACATCTTCGAGCGAAATACTTGAGAGGATATTCCGGTCTTTATTACTAGTAAAAGCATGTCCTTTTTTGGCTAATTTTTTTACGTCTAACGAATACACCTCGTATTTTTTTGATACAGCAAAGCTAATAGAAGACACTATAAGAAGCGGAATCATCAACGAGTAACCTGCCGTGATTTCTCCGATAAGGAAAATCGCAGTAAGCGGAGCGTGAAAAAGTCCGCTAAAAACTCCTGCCATCCCCACAAGGGTAAAACTTGATACAGGTAGTTTGACAAGGTTAGTCAAATTAATCAAATACGAAAACAGAAAACCTAAATAAGAGCCTACGAACAACGAAGGAGCAAAATTTCCTCCGTTTCCTCCGCTATTGAGTGTAAGTCCTACGGCAAAGACCTTTAGAAAAGATGCAAGCCCCACAAAAAGGAGGAGCGCCCAATGGCTCTCTTTGAAATTCGAAAAAATTGTATCGTCTAAGAGTTGGTTAGGATGGTCACTCGAGAGTACTTTTATACTCTCATATCCTTGTCCGAAAAGCGTAGGTACCACAAAAATCAGCAAAGCTAAGAGCGAAGCTCCGTATATTGCTTTTTTGTATGGACCTGACGTAAGCTTATTAAAATGATCGGTTACCTTTTGGAAGCTTCTGGAATAATAAACCGAGAAAAGTCCGGTGAGTAATCCTAAGATAATATAAAACCAAATATCGTGAAAGTCAAAACTTTGTTTTTGGTAAAAGTGGATTAGAATATTTTCGTTCAATAAAAGTCCTGAAACCAAAGCACCGGTAGCGGCCGAAATCATTATCGGGATAAAGGCTGTAATACTCACATCGGCAAGGATTACTTCAATAGCAAATAGCACTCCGGCAATAGGAGCGTTAAAGGCTGCCGATGTGGCTGCCGCGACTCCGCAGGCTAATAAAAGTGTTCGATCTTTATAATTTAGTTTAAAATATTGAGCAAAATTAGATCCGAAAGCGGCTCCAGTGATAGCTACCGGTGACTCAATTCCGGCACTTCCTCCGAAACCTACGGTAAGGGAATTGGTAAGAATTTGTGTGTACATTTGCCGTTTGGGCATCATGCTTTTCTTTTGTGCTACAGAATACATAATCTGAGAAAGTCCTTTCTCGATATCTCTTCTCAAAAAACGGTGTACCACAAACACAGTGAGCAAAATTCCGATAATCGGTAAAATACTATTACTATAAGGGAGCTTTAAAATTCCGTCAATGTAATTGGCAAACAAAAACACCCAGTGAGCAAAGCCTTTTAGAGCCACTACGGCAAATCCGGCAAAAAGTCCCACAATTACGCTCGAAAGCATCAAAAATTGTCGCTGTGACACATTGAGTTTTACTAACACCAACGCGTAAAGAATGACCTTTCCGATATTTTGAAATGCTTTTTTCATAAGGAAACAAAAATACGGATAAAGTCTTAATATAGAAAGATTAAATATATACTACAAAAATACGCCGATTTATACCAGGGCAAACGCACACTTTTTTGTTGATAAAAAACCATTTAAATTACTCAAAATC